>NZ_CP160797.1:177500-477500 GCF_040784915.1 Bacillus vallismortis | reverse complement strand
TGTGCGGCTGTAAAAATGCGGAACCACTGATCCTGATCAAACTTGTATGCCAGCGTGTTTACCGCGAAGGGTATTTTAATTCGATTGAAATTGCTTTTTCGCTTTCTCAACAACATAGTGGCTGCCGCCGCGGTCCTTCACATTTTGGATCATCATGGCGACAAGCAGGTCTTTGTTTTTGTAATCGTAGCCGACGAACCAGCCATTTTCCGTGCCGTCTTTATCATCTTTTGATGTTTTCAGCTCGGCTGTTCCTGTTTTTCCGGCAACGGTGATTCCTTTCACGACAGGGCTGTACGCTGATCCGCGCGCGTCTTCCACAACGCCTTTCAGACCTTTCGTAATGTCTGCCGCTCCTTCCTTCGTGACCACTTGCTTGTGCCAGACATCAGCTGTTTGTGAGTCTTGTTTGATCAGCGTCGGTTTGACGAGATCTCCGTTGTCGACAAATGGCGTGTAAGCAGCTGCCAAGTGAAGCGGAGACATTTGCATTTGTCCTTGTCCGTATCCTGTATCCGCAAGCAAAATGTCTGAATCGAGCTTGTCATTTGCGATAGACGATTGCTGGATCGGGAACTCATACGGAATGTCCTCTGAAAAGCCGAACGTTTTCAACCCTTTTGTAAAATTGTCTGCTCCCAAATCAAGCGCGTTCTGCGCAAAATAAATATTGTCTGACGTAATGAGGGCATTTTCCAGATCGACTTGCTGAAGGCGCTCAGACACACGTGTCACTGAATAGCCGCCCCAGCTCGAATCCTTTTGCCACTCTTTTCCTTTGATTATTTTCTTCTCATCCGCTTTTAGGGTGCCGTTTTTAATTCCGATGGCAGCCGCAATCGGTTTAACTGTCGAACCCGGTGCGTATGTTTTGTTGAATTTCGCTGAAAACGGATTGTTCTTATCTTCGTTTAGTTTTTTCCATTCCTTATCGCTCCAGCCGAAAATGAATCCGTTTGGATCGTAAGAAGGCGCGCTGACAAGCGCGAGTGTTTCGCCTGTCTTCGGCTGAAGCGCAACTGCCGCCCCGCTGTCATCCTTCAATTCATCATATAGCTTCGTTTGCGTCTTGATATCAATGGTGAGGTGAAGATCCTCGCCGTCCTTCGCTTTCTTTTCAGCGATGACTTCTCCGGTTTGCGGAACGTAGATTTTCCATCCAGTTGCGCCTCTTAGTTTGTCTTCATACACATTTTCAAGTCCGGTGATGCCGATGTTAGACGTATCGCTGTATGCTCCGTCTTTCTTTTTCTTCAGCTCTTCCGCAGTAATGGCGCGGACATAGCCTGTCAAATGGGCTGTCTTTTCGCCATACGGATAATAGCGGGAGCTGACATTCGTTCTCGTTACACCTTTTAATGACGTCGCCTCAGACACTAACTTTTCTTGGTCCGGCTTGACCTTTTTGACCGGCACAAACGAATCGTCTTTCACCCAGCCTTGATCCAGCTTTTTCTTGATGTCGTCTTCAGTCAAATCAAGTTTTTTCGCGAGTTCTTTTATGACTTTTTCTTTTTTGTCGCCAAGCTCTCCGGGAACAATGCCGATTTCCGGCACATCTGTATTGATGGCTAAACCTTTCCCGTTTTTATCGTAGATTTGGCCGCGTTTTGGTTCAACGCTGGCGATTTGCACTGTTTTATCATCAGCCAGCTGCTTGAAAATAAACGATGGGTTCCAATCTATATTCCATGACTCCTCGTCATCAGTTTTTTCTTTTTTCAACACTGCGGTATTTTTGAAGCTGACTTTGCCCGCATTTGTGTCCATGCTGACTTTATACGGAATGTGCTTCATCGTCTTGTTATCTTTGTCGCCCTCATCCACTTCTCCCGCAGTGACTTTCAGATTTTTCACGCCTGCCTGCTCATAGATGGTTTTATACCTGCTGACGAAATCTTTTTTGGAGATTTCTTTTTTGACATCTTTGGCCAGGCTCTGATACATGTCATCGAATTGCTGATCGTTCCACTGTTTCACGAATGCTTCCATGCGATCCTCTGGTGAATCTGTCTTGGAGCATCCGATTAACCCAATCAATCCGACGCATAGAAATACTAGTAGAATACACTTTTTTAACATGACTTTCCCCTGCCTTCCACTTGTTATTTTCTCTTATATGAATTGGTGCGCGCAAGATTTTTTTGAAAATGAAGGAAAAGGTTCACCGATTTTGCAGAAATCTCCTGTCGTTTGCTGTAGACTATTTGAAAAGAAGGAAAGAAGGGATGACATGGTCAGAGAGGCAGCGATACTTCACATTAAAGAGGGGCTTGAACAAGAGTTTGAGGAGGCGTTCCGGCAAGCGGCGCCGATTATTTCCGGCATGAAGGGCTATATCACGCACTCGTTATCAAAATGCATGGAAGAAACACATAAATACCTGCTGCTTGTGGAGTGGGAAACACTTGAGGACCACACGGAAGGCTTTCGCGGTTCTTCAGAGTATCAAGAGTGGAAAGCCTTGCTTCATCGGTTCTATACCCCGTTCCCGACGGTCGAGCATTTTCAGGATGTGTAATAGATTTATATAATATGAAGAGTAAAACCGATGAGAGAGACAGACCATACGAAAACGGCGGTATAAATATTAAACGCACCTGAGCCGTCGTTTTCTTTTTTACGCTCTTCAAGCCCCTGCATAAACATGACTGCGCCAAGAAAGACAAGCATGACCGATTGGATAACAGAGGTGTGTTCCGTATAGTTAAAAGCAACGAGCGCCAGAATAATAATGATAACCGCAAAAGACATTTTAAAAATCCGAAACAAAAGGACCATCCTTCCTAATATACGAAATATTGAACGTTATGGCTATATTTGCCTACGTCCTCCATTATTCTAGCGCACTTTTTTTGTCTGTAGAACAGGAGACAGGGAATTTTAAGTTTCTTTTAATGTTTCAATCACATATAAAAAAACGCGCTCTGTCATAAGGCGCGTTTCTATGAAACTGGCAATTCTTTATAACCCAGCTTGTGAACGGCTTGATCCATTGCTTGATAGCCTTTGCTGTTCGGATGGACACCGTCAAAGGACAGATATTCCTGCTCTTTTCCTTTGAAAATGCTATAGGCATCCGCGATTTTGACATGGGGCGCCGCCGCAAGTGTTTCTAAATGCGAATTAAAAGATGTGATCCATTTGCCAGCGATGTCAATGCCGGGAAACGGATTGTATAAGTTGAACACACGGATGGCGTACGGAGACGGGTTTTCTCCTTTGATTTCGGCGATTTCGGCAATCATCTTTTCAAAATTCTCATGGCAATGAGCGGATGCTCGGCTGAATGTCGTTTCATCTTTAGACGTTTGGTAAGCAAAGACTGAATCAAAAAGATCATTTCCGCACCCTGTGATCGTTATCATGCCAGCAGCTTGAATGCATTTTTGCACATGGGGATGTGACAGGAGCCCCAGAATTTCTTCTGTATTTAAGCCTGATTTAGCAAAGATGGAGATGGCCGTTTTTGTTTTCAAGTCAGCTTCCATCATGTCTCCCAGACGTTGGACGAATCCGGGGGAAAACAGCCCGGCTCCTCTCCCTGTCGTCAAAGAATCCCCCAGTGCTGTATATTGAAGCACCATGTTTTTTCCTCCACTCCTGAACGTCGATACGTTAATGTACGCAGGAGGGAAAAGATCGGCTACTCAAGAATACCCTATTTTTCTGGAAATCTGCATAGCGGCATCCTTCACCTTTTCTGTTAAATAAGGAAGCCTGTCTTCTGTAAATCTTGCTTCAAAGCCTGCAATGCTGATGCCGGCTGCCACTTGCCGCTTATGGTTAAAGATCGGGGCGCCGATGGCCGCCGTATAGTTTTCGAGCTCTGAATAGCTGACGGTATAGCCATTCTGCACGGAGGCATCAATCTCCTCCAGCAGCTTTTCCGGATCGGTAATCGTCCCGGCCCCAATTGAAATGAGCTCTGTTTGTTTGATGTATGTTTCGATTTCTTCACGGGGAAGAAAGGACAAAATGCTTCTCGCACACGCTCCTGCATACAGAGGAGAACGCCTGCCGATCGCCGTGTACAGCCGTACAGTCTGTGTTCCTTCGATTTTCTCAACGTATATCGCTTCATTGCCGTCCCTCATGATCAATTGCACGGCTTCATCCACTTCCTGGCACAGCTCTTCCATCACCGGTTTCGCTATTTTTCTGATATCGAGCCTGTCAGCGACAAGCTGCCCAAATTCAAGAAACACCAGTCCCAGCGAATAAGCGCCGGACGAATCCCGATTGAGGAACCCCATTTCCTCCAAAGAGCTGACCATCCGGTGAACAGAGGTTTTCGGCATTTTTGACAGCGACACCAGTTCACTTAAGGTAAGGCTTGGTTCATGCAAAAACAAATTAAGCAGAGCCATAGATTTGACTACGGTTTTGTTTTTATTCTGCATCATTGATCTCCTTTATTACGTCAGCCATTCCATCTTCATTCTCGTTTTCAGTTCTTTTATATGCTGTTCCCGTTCGATCGCAAGCGCTTCCGCTTCTTGAAGGGATACAGGCTCAAACTGGACGTGCTCGCCCGGCATGATTTGGGAGACAATCGGAAGATCAGCGGATATGATATGCGCGATCCTCGGATAGCCGCCGGTCGTTTGCCGGTCTGCAAGCAGGATAATCGGGTTGCCGTCAGGCGGCACCTGAACAGTTCCAAACGAAACCGCTTCCGACACCATCTCAAGCGGCGCCTTCAGTTCGAGCGGTTCTCCTTTGAGCCTGTAACCCATACGGTCGGACTGCGGCGTGACCCGAAACGTTTCTGCATAAAAACGCGTTTTCGATTCTTCTGTAAAAAAGCCGAATTGTTTTCCTTCAAGTACACGGATAATGGGATTCTTTTTTAATGGCAGAAACCTGCCGCGGCTAACCGACCATTTCGGTGCCGCAAATTCCCGCTTTCCAAGCTGGAGGTTTAATTGGGAAAGGATGGTTTGCGAAAGAGATGATATTTCTCCAATGGACAGTTCATCTTCCTTCTGAAGCGCTCTGCCATGAAGTCCGCCGATGCCTGCTCTAACGTACGTGCTTTTGCTTTCCATGACGTCAGGCACATCGAAACCGCCGGCCGCCGCTAAATAAGCACGGCTGCCAAGTTTACAGGGACCAAAACTGACTGTGCTGTTTCCCTTGACGAGCACAGGCTTCCATAAAGGTGCTTCCTCGTCATTAATACGTAGCGTGAAGTTCGCCCCTGTCACCGCAATCAGCGTCTTTTTTGTAAAATAAAACGACGGACCGGGCCCCATCAGCGTAATTTCAAGACCGGCTTCATTTTCGCTGTTGCCGATCAGCAGATTGGCTATGCGCAGCGAAATTGTGTCCATGGCTCCGCTTGCCAGTACACCGTATTTTTGATAACCCGTTCTGCCTATATCCTGAACCGTTGTGAGCAGTCCGGGCTTTAACACTTTCATGCTCAATTGGACTCCTCCTTATAGGCGTGATAGTCTTCTTCTGAGATGCGCACGAATTTCACAGTGTCTCCCGCCCGCAGTAATGTCGGCGGGTTTTCCTGCGGCCGGAAAAGAGCCAGCGGCGTTTTGCCGATCAGCTGCCATCCGCCCGGCGTCGAAATCGGGTAAACGCCTGTCTGCAATCCCGCAATTCCTACCGAACCTGCGGGAATGGAAGGTCTTGGCGATGATTTTCTTGGAGCGGCAATGCGTTTGGACATCCCGCCTAAAAAAGGAAAACCAGGAGCAAAACCAAGCATATACACCACATATTCGCCGCTTGTATGAATCTCAATGACTTCCTCCGGAGAAAGCTGATTGATCTTCGCCACCTCTTCTAAATCGGGCCCGAATTCACCGCCATAGCATACGGGAATTTCTACAATACGGCGGCTATTTTCATAGTCTTTAGCTATTTCCTTCAGCCCCTCTTCGACATCAAGTTTTACCTTCTCAAAAGGTGAGCTCATGCCTTTAGGCAAATGCTTGTACACTTCATACATATCATAAAATACCGTTAGACTTGTAAAAGCCGGAATACACTCAATGAACCCCGGAAATGGCTGTTCTTCTATATAAGCGGCCGCGGCATGGACAAAACCGTTGACCTGTTCGTTTATTTCTTCTCCGAATCGGATCATCATTGCAGAATCACCGAGCTGTTCGATTTGACATCGTACAGTCATCTTTCTCACCTCTTTTATTTCTCGTTCATCAGGAGGACGAGAGGTTACAGCACCGCAAGCGACTCGTCTCGAATATCTGTGATGAGCATATGCCCCGGCGCATGTGTGATGACCATTTCAGGTTTTACATTCATAGCCACGGCTTGCGGGGTCACACCGCATGCCCAAAAAACAGGAACCTCGCCTTCACGAATGGAAACGGCATCTCCGAAATCCGGTTTGTCCGCATCAACAATGCCGATTGCTCCCGGATTGCCGATATGAATCGGCCCTCCGTGCACTGCCGGAAAACGCGAGGTCACTTGTGCAGCGCGTACAGCCAGCCGTTCTGGAACGGGTCTCATGCTGACAACCATCTTTCCTTGAAACACGCCCGCTGAAACACAATCAATATTCGTTTTATACATCGGAACGTTCGTCCCCTCATCAATATGCCGGACAGGTATTCCATTATTGATCAGCGCCTGTTCAAAGGAGAAACTGCATCCGATCAGAAAGCCGACAAAGTCATTCTCCCAGTATGGCGTGATATCAGATACTTCTTCCGTCAAGATACCATGCCTGTAAATACGGTATTTCGGAAAGTCCGTTCTGATATCGGCATCGGGCGCTGCCAGAAACGGCACAGGCGAACCCGCTTCTGTCACATCCAGCACAGGGCATGGCTTTTGATTCCGTTGGCAAAACAGCAGGAAGTCAAACGCTAGGTCTTTCTTCAAGATCACAAGATTCGCTTGGGCATAGCCGCCGGACATTCCTGCGGTCGGCCCGTTTATTTTTCCTTCTCGTATCAGGGCGCGCACATCCTGCGGCGCCATTTTGTTTAATTGCTCCACCTTTATCAGCTCCACAATTGAGGAAGTTGTGTAAATAACATGTAGACACCCATCACAGCCATTACGACCACCACAAGTGAACCTGAAACGGTCAGCCAAAGCGGATGCTTATAATCACCGATAATCTTTTTCTTATATGCGGCAATCAGCAGCGTTCCGAGCGCAATCGGCAGAATTAAGCCATTCAGCGAACCGACAAGCACGAGGATTTTCGCAGGTTGTCCGATTGTGACAAAAGCTAACGTGGAAATCACGATAAACCCGATAATAATGCCGCGTGAATTTTTTTCAATTTTCGGAGAAAAGGTTTTAAAGAACGAAACAGACGTGTAAGCTGCTCCGATGACAGAGGTAATGGCCGCAGACCACATGATCAATCCGAAAATTTTATAACCGACATTTCCAGCAGCCAGCTTGAAAACAGAAGCCGCCGGGTTGCTTTCATCGATATGCAGGCCTTTTGAAACAACGCCAAGCACCGCGAGGAAAAGAGCAATACGCATGACAGATGTAATTAAAATGCCGACAACCGAACTTTTTGTCACCTGCGGGATGGATTCCTTTCCTTTAATTCCGGCATCCAGCAAGCGGTGTCCTCCGGCAAATGTGATATAACCGCCGACGGTTCCGCCCACTAGCGTGACAATAGCAAAAATGCTGATTTGCTCCGGCGCAATCGTATTCGCCACAGCCTCGCCAACAGGCGGAGCTGTCGTAATCGCGACATACAAAGTTAAAAGGATCATGACAAAACCGGCAATTTGCGTAAACCGGTCCATCGCTTTTCCCGCTTCTTTAATTAAAAAGATTAAAATGGCAACGGCAGCACTGATCAAAGCGCCTGTTGTTGGTGTAATGCCAAACAATACCTGAAGCCCCAGTCCGGCACCTCCGATATTCCCGATATTAAAAGCCAATCCGCCAAGCACGACGAGAATGGCGATGAAATAACCCAATCCCGGAAGCACCATATTCGCAATTTCCTGACCGCGTTTTCCAGAAACCGCTATGATGCGCCATACGTTGGTTTGGGCGAAAATATCCAAAATAATAGATATGATAATGACAAAACCAAAGCTTGCCGCGAGTGTGTTTGTGAATGTTGCGGTTTGTGTCAGGAATCCCGGGCCGACCGCTGATGTCGCCATTAAAAAGGCGGCCCCCATCAGCAATGACCAGCTGCCCGCCTTTTTTCCTGCTGTTTTTTTCTGCTGCTCCATCTATTGTTCCTCCTTTATGTTGACTTCTGTGCTGAAATAGCGGCCACTTCAATTCCCGCCTCTTTGAGCTCTTTTCTGATTTTCTGCGCAAATGTCAGCGCATGGGCTCCGTCTCCATGAATGCAAACCGTGTCCGCTTTTAATGACACATCATGGCCTTGCTGAGATTTGACCGCCCCTTCTTTCACCATTTTGATCACCTGGGTGACGGCGGCATCATCGCTTTCAATGAGTGCGTCCGGCTGGGATCGCGGCGTCAGTGTGCCGTCCGCTTGGTATGTTCTGTCGGCGAACACTTCACTTGCTGTTTGCAGTCCGATCCGTTCTCCCGCTTTTACGAGCTCGCTCTCAGCAAGACCGAAAAGAACCAGGCCGGGATCAACTTTACAGACAGCTTTCGCGATGGCGTCAGACAGCTTTTGATCGACTGCCGCCATATTGTATAAAGCGCCATGCGGTTTGACGTGCTGCATGCGAAGTCCTTCTGCTTTTAAAAAACCAGAGAGCGCGCCAATTTGATAGACGACAAGATCATACGCTTCCTGAGGTGAAATTGCCATATTGCGGCGGCCGAAACCGAGTAAATCCGGCAAACCCGGATGCGCGCCGATTTTTACGCCTTTTTCTGCCGCAAGCGCGACGGTTTTCCGCATGACACCGGGGTCTCCTGCATGAAATCCGCATGCGATGTTCGCTGATGTGACATACTCTAAGATATCTTGGTCAAGGCCAATCGTGTAGGCTCCGAAGCTTTCTCCTAAATCACAGTTCAAATCAATCTGAAACACAGAATCCCTCCAGCCAAAGCAAACAATATGCTTTATATTATCATCGTTCCGAAATTCGGAACGACTATTCCGAATTTTTGAACTTTGCTTTATTATAATTCAAACCTATTAGTTTGTGAAATCCTTTTGTCAGAAAACCTCCCATGGTCCCAGAAGAAAACCTCCCAAACTAAAAAAGAGTCCATCTTAGGACTCCTTTTTTTATAGTACCCAATGGCGAATCGCTTTAGCGACACCATCCTCAATATTTGTATCCGTGGTCCAATCAGCCGTTTCTTTCACGACGTCTTGCGCATTTCCCATCGCAACACCCAGACCCGCTTCTTTGATCATCGCGATGTCATTGAGGCTGTCACCCATCGCCATCACATTCTCCATCGTAAAGCCGAGTTTTTCAGAAACCTTCGCAAGAGCCGCGGCTTTGTTGATGCCAAGCGCGTTGACCTCAATGTTTGTCGGGCTTGAATTGGTGATTTCAAGCTCTTTGTTTTTCCTCAGCTCCTCCAGCACTTCGTTTCGGATGTCGTCATCCTCAATGTCAAAGCCGAATTTGAGCCATTCGTGATCCGTAATGTTTTCCGGAAACTCGCCTCTCCATACTTTATTTACGGTAGAAGCCCAGAAATTAGTGTTGTGCTTATTCCGCAAATCCCACATCATTTGAATGTGATCCGTATGGAGCAGCTTGCGTTCCACCAAATTAAAATTCGAATCCCAAATTTCACTGCCGTTTGCCGTGATTAAAAAGGATGACAGCTTCAGGGATTCCGCCAGCTCCCGGCACGTCATCAGCGTCCGGCCCGTGCTGATCACCACGTACACGCCTTTATCCTCGGCTTCACGAATGGCTTTACGGTTTTCATCGGAGATCAGCTGCTCGTCATTCAGCAGCGTTCCATCCATATCGATTGCGATCAGCTTGATATCTACATTTTCTCTTTGAACAGACATATATGTACCTCTCTTTATCTTTTAATTGTGCATCTTTCTATTCTAATACATTATACCCATCGGAACAAAAAAGCGATTTCACATGTTTGAGGCGTCCTGATAAAAGGAAAACAAACGGTGAGGTGATCAAAGATGACAGAAAGAAAACAGCAAAACAAACCAAATGAAAATCCTGAACACAATGACTTAACCGATCCGATTCCGAATGAAGAGCTGAAGGAAAACATGAAGGATGAAAAACACAAACGGCAGCAAAGAGATGACTCACAAAGCGAACGGGATTACGATACGAAATAATAGAACCCCTCACAAAACGTTGTGAAGGGTTTTTTTCATTTTTCGATATAGATGCCGATTTCAGCTTCAGCAACAGGCTGTCCGCCAACTGACGCCTTGGCATGCCCGAACACAAACCCGCGTCGGTTGCGCGTAACTTCAAATGTAAGATCAAGCCGGTCACCAGGCGCGGCCGCTCCGAGTTTTTCCGCTTTCTTCACGGAAGACAATAAACCCAAGCTGTTCTGATCTGTAACTCCTGTAAAAGCCGCTGTTTGCGCAAGTGCTTCAATCACAAGTGAAAACGGCATTTCTGTTTGCTTATCATTGATAAACCAGTCGTTCTCACTGATCAGCTTATACGCTGCCGCATGTTTGCCGGGCTCGCTTTCCGTCACGCCATCAATAAACAAAAACGGATAGCGATGAGGCAAAAGTAATGAGTTCATTCTATTTCTCCTTTTTTGACTATTATATATCAGCCAAAAGCTGAACGATAGGATATAATGGAAAAAACGCAAAGGAGACCGTTATGCCCCCAAAACCGCTTGTCATTCTCGCACACGAAATATACGGTGTTAACAGCCATATGAAAAAGATGGCCCGGCTGATAAAAATGGCTGGATATGATGTGGTGACGCCTAACCTGCTCGGGGATGGTGAAGTCTACACATTGCAAGAGGAAAAAACCGCATACGATCAATTTACAAAACACGAACGGCTGAAAACAGGAGAAACCATCATTCAGAGCTTAATCAGGCAAAACGCCGGACGGCGCATCTTTGTGGTTGGATTCAGCGCGGGCGCAACGATCGCATGGAAATGCAGCAGTATGCCTGAGGTGAGCGGAGCTGTTTGCTATTACGGTTCCCGGATACGCGATTCTCTTCATCACGTGCCAGTCTGCCCGGTCCTATTGTTTTTCCCTTCATTTGAACCGTCGTTTGATGTTGCGCTTCTCATCAAAAAACTGCGGGAAAAACAGCATCCCGATTTGGAGATTTATCAATTTGAAGCTCTTCACGGCTTTGCCAATCCTGACTCTGATACTTTCGACAGGGCACTCTTCTTCAAAGCGCTTTCCATCATAAAAAACGAGGCAGAAAAACCGCCCCGCCCTGTGTCATCAGATTGTTCTAAAACGCGCACAAATGGTCGTCAGTGACCACAGCCGTGACTCGTTCCATAAGATTTTTATTTTGCTTGTCTCATCTCACTGAACGGATAAAAGACGAGAGATTCCGTACCGACGATTTCTTCATCAGAAGGCATACCCATTCCGTTTCTGCTATCCATCGAATTCAGGCGGTTATCTCCCATTACGAAATATTTGCCGGAAGGAACCTCAGCTTCGAAGTCACCCGTTAAGCTTACACCTATTTCTTTGGCTTCTTGTTGATGTTCCTTTAGGTACGGTTCTTCCACCTTTTTATCGTTTATGTATAGCTGATCATCCTTCACTTTTACGCTGTCACCAGGCAAACCGATTAAACGTTTGACGGATGAACGGCCGCTCGTTTTGTCATGAATGACGATAATGTCGCCTCTGTAAAAACCGCCTGTATATTTGGCTGCTTTGTCAACCAAAATTCTTTCTGAGTCTTGAAGCGTTGGAGCCATTGAAGAGCCTTCAACAATAAAGGGTTTGTAAAACGCCATTCTGATGGTAAAAATGAGCACTGCGATCAATACGATACTGAGTACAATGATCCATTTGGTTTTTCTTTTTTTCTTTAATGTGATTTTTTTTGCATTCAACTTCCTTCACCCGATACCTTCCTAAGAATTCCAAATCATTATACAGCATTTGGATCTTCTTGGTTAGTTTTTTATGGATATTTTCGTAAGGAAATTGATTGGCCGGGGCAACCATCGGCCCCGCCCTGTGTCATCAAAGTTTTCTCAAACGCGCACAGATTTCATCCGTGACCTCTGCCGTTGTGTTTTGTCCGCCAATGTCGCGTGTTTTGACGCCGTCTGCCGTTACTTGTTCCATCACATCGAGGATCTTCGCCCCCAGTTCTTCCTCTCCGAAATGATCAAGCATCAGCTTTGCTGTCCAAATCTGGCCGATTGGGTTCGCGAGGCCTTTGCCGGCGATATCGGGAGCTGATCCGTGGACCGGTTCGAACATGGATGGATACTTGCCGGACGGGTTGATGTTTGCAGAGGGGGCAATGCCGATGCTCCCCATGAGACTGGAGCTGATATCTGTTAAAATGTCACCGAATAAGTTGCTCGCTACAATGACGTCAAAGGTTTCAGGACGTGTGACAAAGAAAGCCGCCAACGCATCAATGTGCTGGGATGACGTGTCAATTCCTCTGTAATCAGCCGCAGTCTGCTGAAAGACTTCATCCCAGAACGGCATCGCGTGATAAATGCCATTGGACTTTGTTGCGCTCGTCACATGGCCGCGCCGCTTTTTCGCCAATTCGAAGGCAAAACGCATGACACGCTCTGTCGCTTTTCTCGTGAACACGGTATTCTGGATGGCAATTTCATCATCACCCCTGTGAATGCGACCGCCGACCTCACTGTATTCGCCTTCACTGTTTTCACGAATCACCACGAGGTCAAAATCATTTGGATGCAAAAGCGGTGACATAATGCCCGCCATTTGTTTAGCAGGTCTCATATTAATGGAAAGCTCAAGCTCCCTCCGGATTTTCAGCAGCAGCCCCCATAATGACATATGATCGGGAACCAGCTTCGGATTTCCGACCGCTCCTAAAAAAACCGCTTCAAATTGAGTGAGCGTATGTATTCCGTCTTCAGGCATCATTTCGCCGTGTTCCATATAATAATCACAGCTCCATGGAAAAGGCGTAAATGAGAATGACAAACCTCCGTGAACTTCGGCTGCTGTATAAAGCACTTTTTCCGCAGCCGCCACAACCTCTATTCCTACTCCATCTCCGGGTATTGCCGCAATCCGAATTGTTTCATTGTGTCATTCTCCTCCCCCTATTATCGAAAACGCTTACTATTATACTAGATTGCGAGATGGCAAAAAAAGCCCGTGACATGCTGTCACGGGTCGGTTATTGGTTGAGTTTCTTTAAAACAATGGCATGAAGCGGTTCATGGGACTGAATGCCGCACACCTCTTGAAGCACGCCGCTGTATCCTTTTTCTTGGATCAGCTCTTGCAGTTCCACCGCTTCAGGGTCACCGGTGAAATTGAAGCGCAGTGCTGCGGCAATCCCTTCCGCCAGTGCATTCGGCTCTTTTATTTTCTTTGCAGGGCCTACGAGTCTATCATGCTCTCCCAGCTTTCTGAGAGGCGATCTCGCCACGCGGGTCACATCGTCCGTAATGAATGGATTTTCAAAGCGTCCAATGATTTTTTTGATATATTGTTCGTGTTCGGTTTGCTTAAAGCCATACGTTTTGATGAGATAGTCACCGGTTTCAAGCAGCGCTGAATGAACGACACGGCGGATTTCCGGGTGATCGATTGCTTCTTTTACGGTTTTTAATCCGCGCTGATAGCCGACATAAGCGGTCACTGCGTGGCCGGTATTGACGGTAAACAGTTTGCGTTCGATATACGGCGTTAAATCATCAACAAACAGCGCGCCGTTTATGATCGGTGTATCCCCTTTAAAGCCTGATTCATCAATGACCCATTCAAAAAACGGTTCAACCGATACTTTGAGCGGATCTTCATGATGCTGAACCGGCACGATCCGGTCAACAGCCGAGTTCGGAAAACCGACCGCTTCACTGATGGATTCTTGCTCTGCTTCCGTTAAATGGCTGTATATCTCTTTCTTCAGGAAGCTGCTGCCGCCGATCATATTTTCGCAGGCAATGATATTCAGTATGTTTGCAACTTTTCTTCGTCTTAAACCTTCTGCTATAGACGGAGCAATCAGCTTTAACACGTTCGGGCCGACCGCCGTTGTGATGAGCGCCGCCTCATTAATCAGCCGATACAGCTCCTCCGGATGGCTGCCGCTATTAATGGCGCTGACCGGGCCAATGACCTCTGATGAGTGGCCCGCTTCTGCCAGCTCCACTGTGTATTCCCGTTTTTCATTAAGGAGACTGACCATCGTATCGTTCACATCCGCAAACACCACATCATAACCGGAGTGGTGAAGCAGCGCGCCGATAAACCCTCTTCCGATATTTCCCGCACCGAAATGTAAGGCGATCATGTCAGTTCACCTCGTTGAAAATGGCGATCAAATCTTCTTCGCTTTTAGCAGAGATCAGGCGTTCAATGTTTTCTTCTTCTGAGCAAATGATCGCGATGTTAGACAAAATGTCTAAATGCTCATTATTTTTGCCCGCAATGCCGAATACCACTTTTGCCGTGTTGCCTGCGCCGTACTCGACACCGTCTGGAATCTGTATGATTGAGATTCCAGAGTGAAGCACGTCGCTTTTCGCCTCTTCTGTGCCGTGTGGTATGGCTATGAAATTCCCCATAAAAGTAGATGATGTTTCTTCACGTTCAAACATTTTGCCAATGTAATCTTCTGTTACATAGCCGTTGTCAATCAGCGTCTGGCCTGCCATTTTGATGGCTTCTTCCTTTGATGATGCCGTTTGATTGAGTTTAATATTTTCCTTTGCGAGTACTTGCATGGGTATCACTCTCTTTCTATGAGTTTACTTTTTAAGCTTTTCAAGAAGCTCGTCATATTTCGGACTGTTTAAGAAGTTATCCACTGATATGTGTGTCGCGTTCGGCAGCTTCGCTTTCGCGCGATCTGTTAAATCTTTGTGGGTGATGACAATGTCCGCATCGCTTGGCAGATTGTTAATAGCCGTGTTGGCCACACTGATATCAAGCTCCGCTTTTTTCACTTTGTTTCTTAAAATCGATGCTCCCATCGCGCTTGATCCCATTCCCGCATCACAAGCGAAGATGATTTTGTTTACGCTTTCAGGAGACAGCGCAGACGCTTCCTCAGCTTTCGTTTGCTCCGCTTCTAAAACAGAGGCTGCTTGGCTTTTCTTCCCCTTCATGGACTGCATTTTTTCTGTTGCGGCAGCGAGGTCTTCTTCGCTTGCTTTTGAAGATTTCAGGATCACCGCTGATACGATGAACGAAACAGCTGCAGCGACCAATACACCCGCCAATACGCCGAAGTAGCCGCCTCTTGGCGTCATCGCCATCAATGCGATAATACTGCCCGGTGACGCTGCTGCGACAAGTCCGGCATTAAAGATCGTGAATGTTAACAGTCCGCTTGCTCCGCCGGCAATGGCCGCCAGAATCAAGGCCGGTTTCATCAAAATGTATGGGAAGTAAATCTCGTGAATCCCGCCGAAGAAATGAATGATCGCCGCTCCGGGAGCCGTTGATTTTGAAGAACCTTTTCCAAAGAACATGTACGCCAGCAAAATGCCGAGCCCTGGCCCAGGGTTTGCTTCTACTAAAAACAGAATCGATTTGCCCGTTTGGGCTGCTTGCTCGATTCCGATTGGACTTAAGATTCCATGGTTAATGGCGTTGTTTAGGAACAACACTTTCGCCGGTTCCACAAAAACGCTGGCTACAGGCAGTAAATTAGCGTGTACAATGACTTCCACACCTGCCGCCAGCAATTTATTTAACGTCAGGACAACCGGACCGATGGCGTAAAACGCGAGAATCGTTAAAGCCGCGCCGACAATCCCCGCCGTAAAGTTGTTGATCAGCATTTCAAAGCCTTGTTTGACTTTATCCTTGAACAATTTATCAGTCTGTTTAATGAGGTATCCGCCAAGCGGCCCCATGATCATTGCACCTAAAAACATTGGTATATCCGACCCGACAATCACCCCGATTGCCGCTGTCGCACCGACGACTCCGCCGCGGTGGTCGTAAATCATTTTTCCGCCTGTATACGCTATCAAAAGCGGCAGTAAATATGTGATCATCGGGCTGACAAGTGTATTCAGCTGTTCATTTGGAATCCATCCCGCCGGAATAAACAGCGCGGTAATGATGCCCCACGCGATAAACGCGCCGATATTCGGCATAATCATTCCGCTCAAATAACTGCCGAAGCGCTGCACTTTCACTTTCATGCCGCCTTGCTGTTCTTGCTGCATATATAAACCCTCCTTGTTGTCGCTGTAAGCTATAAAAATAGATTCAGAGAATTTTGCTTCCCTTTGACTCTATGTTAAAACGCTTACAGTCCCTATACAATTGAAAGTAAAGAGGACTTTGGCACATGGGTGTGACATTTTTTAAAAATAAAAAGGCTCCTGGTATCAGGAGCCTCTGGTATCAGGAGCCTTTTCTCTTACCTCTATAAATAATGTTGCCGTTTTGAATCACGTACTTTGCGATCATCCGTTCACTTACAATAAAAACAGGATACGCGCACACAAGCGCAAAAACAGCCATCGGGACGTGCTGTGCGGCCGGCAGCATTGACCCTGCCGCATTGCGGAGGAGCAGCAACAGATAAATGAGCAGCACGATGACCGCTAGTGACACCAGCATCATCGGAGCTGATACTTTATATTCATAAAGCCGTTCCCGGCAGTGTCCGCAGCGAAATTGGCAAGGCACATTGGATGATCTGACCATGTCGCCTGTCAAAGGTTTGCCGCAATTGGGGCATAGAGTTTCTTTCATAGGGTATTCCTCACTTTCCATTCCATATGTCTATTATACCAGAGTCCCTTCTGTTTCGTTTTGTTGCTGTTCAACACATTTTCACATTTTTTATCATCAGCTTACTTGTCTCTGTCTCTAAAATCCTCTACGCTTAAATAGATCTTAATGGAGGGGATGTATGAATGCTTCCGATTAATAGACAGCAACACATACTGAAGTGGCTGAAAGAAGAAGGCGCGCTCAAAATTACTGATATCAGCGCACGGTTCGGCGTTTCGGAAATGACGGTATACAGAGATGTCAATCAGCTCGTTCAGTCAAATCAGGTCATCAAAACGGCCGGCGGCATCACGCTCCCAGCCCGAACACCTCAAGCGGATCATATGTGCAGCTATTGCCTAAAACCGGTCAATCAAGTCCATTCGGTTCAGCTGATTACGGTAAACCAAGACATTGAACAGCTGTGCTGCGCACATTGTGCGTTTTTGCGTTACGCAGATAAAACGGAAGAGATTTCACACTTAATTTGCCGAGATTTTCTGTTACACACAACCGTCAGTGCCGGTTCGGCTTATTTTGTGGTAAATGCTGAATTAAACCTGCACTGCTGCCAGCCGCAGGCGATTCCGTTTGCGACACTCGATCATGCCGAACGGTTTCAAAAAGGATTCGGCGGAGCCGTCCGCACCTTCGATCAGGCGCTGGAAGATATGCTTCAGGACAGAAAAAAGCGCTGCACCTGCACCAAGAATTAAACACAACATATACAGCGGAAGGTGGTGTCTGAGTGATGAAGCGAAACAGATGGTGGATCATCTTTCTGCTTTTTCTTGTTTTCCTGCCGAAAACAAGCTTTGCTCACGCCTATATCGTCAAATCTTCACCTAGTGAAAACAGCGAATTAAAAAGCGCACCTGCACATGCAGAAATCGAATTTAATGAACCGGTAGAAGAAGGGTTTCATTACATTAAAGTCTATAATTCAAACGGCGAACGGGTGGATAACGGCAAGACTGAAATCAAAAAAGATAACAATCACATCATGACAGTGAAGCTGAAAAAGAATCTGCCGCATGATGTGTACAGAGCGGAATGGAATGCCGTGTCCGCGGACGGGCATCCGGTCTCCGGCGTCATACCGTTCAGCATCGGGAAAGCGGAAGGCGGATTCAGCAGCCAAAAAGCAGCAGGTTCACCGCTGAACCCGGAAACAGCCGCAGACCGAGCGATGCTGTATACAGCCTTATCTTTGTTTATCGGGACGGTTTTCTTCCATCTCTTCTGGTATAAAGGGGATTCAGAACAACTCGCCAAACGGACGAGACGCATCTTGATCGTCTCGATTACCGCATTGGGCCTGGCCCTTTTGCTTCAGCTTCCGATTCAGACAAAAGCAAACGCGGGCGGCTGGGACAGCGCCTTCCAGCCGATCTATATCAGAGAGACACTGTTTGAGACAGCAGGCGGCACCATTTGGATCATACAGGCCGCGCTGTTCGTGCTGCTAGCACTGTCTGTGATCCCTGCGATACGCAAAAACCGCTATTCGTCCTTTGGCTATTGGACAGCGCCGCTCATTTTCTTTTTCGGTCTCCTGCTTGCCAAAGCGTTTACCGGCCATGCTGCTGTCGTTGAAGAAAAAGCGGTCGGGATTTTGATGGATTTCCTTCATTTATCATCCGCTTCCATCTGGGTCGGCGGAATAGCGGCACTCGTTTTGCTGTTCGCAAACGAATGGAAGCAGCCTGACAAAACGCTCGCATGGGAAACGGTAAGCCGCTTCTCGCCGTGGGCGCTTACTGCAGTCGGCGTCATTTTATTTTCAGGTTTGCTTAATGGATTTTTCATCATTCGTTCGATGGATTCACTGTTCCGCACAGCGTATGGGCAAGCTCTTTTAGTTAAAAGCGGATTGTTTGTGTTGATGCTGGCCTTAGGCGCGGTTCATTTTCTGCTCACCAGAAAACAGCGCCGCGCAGGAATCAGCCGGACCGTGAAAGCGGAATGGGCAATCGGCATCGCTGTATTGATCACAGCGGCCGTGTTTACCAGCCTGCCGAGCCCGCCTGAGCCGGTGCCGGAACCGTTCTACCAAACCAAAGCGATTGAGAACGGGCAAAGCGTTTCTCTCAGCATCAGCCCGAACCAGCCTGGCAAAAACGTATTTGAGCTGCGAGTCACCGACCATAACGGCGACCCGGTAAAAAACATCCAGCAAATCACGTTAACCGTTTATAAAACAGGTCTGTCAGGCAGCGAGAACAAAAACACCTTCCAATTAAAAGAGAAAGCAAAGGGCGTCTTCCAGGATGAAAACCTATCCATTAATGAAAAAGGAAACTGGAAGATCAAAGTCCACGGTTTGACCGGTGACTTTAACGAAATCAATATGATGTTTACAAAAACCAATTAGAGGAGTGTTTTACGTTGTTAAAAAAAATCGCATTCACACTATGTCCAGCTATTGTCGGCTCACTTTTATTCTTTACGGCCCCTGCCAGCGCGCACGTTACTGTAAAGCCCGCTGAATCCGCTGCAGGTTCATGGGAAACCTATACAATGAAGGTTCCTTCTGAAAAAAACCTGCCGACAACAAAGGTTGTCCTCAAAATGCCGAAGGATGTTGAGTTCCAGCAGTACGAGCCGATTCCGGGCTGGAAGATATCCACCCAGAAACACGATGATCAATCAGTTTCCGTCACATGGGAGGCGACTGACGGCGGCATTCAGGAAGGACAGTTCCAGCGGTTTACCTTTGTTGCCAAAAACCCTGACAAAGCGGAGGAAGCCGCTTGGGACGCATACCAATATTACAAGGACGGCAGCATTGTCGAATGGACAGGTGACGAGGATGCGGATACGCCTCATTCCATTACAAACATCACTGCTGCAAAACAAGTGACAGATGAGCACGGCGCCACGAAAACGGAAGACGATTCCGAAGACACAGGCTCTTCAGCTCTCAACATCACAGCGATTGTGCTGTCTGCCGCAGCCATCATTTTGTCTGTAGCAGCGCTTGTAAAGAAAAAGCGCGCCTAATGAAAAAAGCGATCCAGAAGACATATCTGGGTCGCTTTTTTGATTTATCCGCGTCCTGCCTGGAAGGAAGGGTATTGTGTCATACCGCCGTCCGCGAATAACGTGATACCTGTGACGTAGCTTGATTCCTTCGAAGCAAGCCATACCGCTACCGCGGCGATTTCCTCCGGTTCGCCGATATATCCCATCGGAATCATGCTTTCAACATCTGCTTTCTGTTTAGGATCAGCGAATTTTTCGGCATTGATTGGCGTGTTGATCGCGCCTGGCCCAATATTATTGACACGAATGCCCTTAGGCGCGTACTCCAGCGCTAATGTTTCCGTCATCAGTTTAATCCCGCCTTTACTAGCCGCATAGTGGACAAATAACGGCCACGGAATCACTTCATGCACACTGGACATGTTGATGACATTTCCCTTGATATCGTGTTCTACGAAATATTTAATCGCTTCCCGGCTTCCTAAAAAAGCGCCGGTTAAGTTCGTGCTGATGACTTTATCCCAATCCTTCAGCGGCATTTCGTGAGACGCCACAGGATTTTCAAGTCCGGCGTTATTTATCATAATATCGAGTGTGCCGAACTCTTTAATCGCAGTTTGTACAATGTTTTTCACATCTTCCTCTTTCGTAACATCTCCTTGGACGATAACGGCTTCACCGCCCGCCTTGATGACCGCTTCTTTGACCTCGTTCGGATTCTGTTTTTCGCTAAAGTAGTTGATCACCACTTTCGCCTGC
This sequence comes from Bacillus vallismortis, assembly GCF_040784915.1. Classification (GTDB taxonomy): domain Bacteria; phylum Bacillota; class Bacilli; order Bacillales; family Bacillaceae; genus Bacillus; species Bacillus subtilis_G. The sequence continues at coordinate 456,924 of NZ_CP160797.1, read as the reverse complement.
TCCTTGCCGAAGCGAATGGCCATGGCTTTCCCAAGGCCTGATGCGGCTCCTGTAATGGCGACGACTTTTCCTTTTAAATCCGGATACATATATATCCTCCTCCAATTGTTATGAATTTGTTTTGGCGATTCCTAAAAATATGGCTGCCGCGATAATCAGCGCAATCCCAATCCCAATCCCAATAAGCTGGCGTTTTGATTTCTTTTCACGCAGGATGAATATGCCGCCGAGCGTAGAAATGACAATTCCCATTTGCGAGAGGGAAAAGCTTGTTGCGACGCCGACCTTCGGCTGAGAAATAAACAGAAACATATTTCCTCCTGCCCAGATTAAGCCGGGGAGGATATTTCTGATTGCATATTTGTTAAAGGGTTTGTGTTTATAGGTTAAAGCAAGTCCCCCGATTACCATCCCGATCGCCTGCGGCAAAAGAGCCGACCAGCCAGACACATTAAACAATCTGGCAACGACGACATACACCAAATAACCGAGCGTCGAGACAAGAAGAATCAATATGCCTTTTTTAAAGTTGCTTGGCTCACCCTCTTTCTTATCTTTCTTATCTTCCAATGATGCGAGAATGATTCCCACGATGATAAAGATCAGAGCGAGAATGCCAAGCGTAATCGCAATCGGTGTAGACCATTCACGAAACACAATCACACCGAACAGTGAGGTTGAAACGAGCTGCATTCCAGTGGAAATCGGCATTGTTTTGGACACACCCATCAATTCAATGCTTTTCAGCTGGTTGCTCTGTCCAAGGGACCAAAATAAGCCGGATACGATGCCGACAATAAAAATGCGCAGTGACAGAGCGGGCTGAACAAAAAAATAAATCACGATAGACACAATGAGCGCCCCGATCGTCGTTCCGAGTGTCTGGCTGTACGGTCCACCGCCTAATTTCACATTGAAGAGAACAATGCTCCCCCAAAACAAAGCCGGGAGAAGAGCCAATAATAAATCCATTGTTGGGGAACCTTCTTTCAAAATGTATTTGCTGTTATTTTGGCTGGAATCGCTGGGATTATCCCATAAGGAAACAAGTTCCTTAACCATCTTTAACAATAGAATAAAAATTTTCCCATTAAAAACTGCAGGAATTTTTCATAAACCACATTTAAATAATAAATAAAGCCAGAGATAATAATTAGTAAAAATCCCAATAAAATTCTAATTAGACTAAGCACTATAACCATCATTTATTTATTTTTATATAAAAATAATGAAATATATTGTAAATTTATCCGTATGATGCTATTATATTTTTCAGAAGAAATAGTTCCCATTTTCATATATTAAACCCTATAAAATATATCTTATTGAATATTGTTTAAGGATTAATAAGAGTCAAATTTTTTTTGAAGAGAGGCTTGTTATAGGATGATTAGTATCTCCTTAGTTTTCCGTTTACTCTTGGCAAATATATTTATAAGTACGAGTTTTTCAAAGATAATGAAGTTCTCAGATTTCAAAAAAACAGTATTTTCCTTTACTAAGATTAATAACTCACGAGTCATTTTAACTTCATCTATATTTGTCATTACAGCAGAGTTGATTTTATCATTATTATTACTTTTTCAATCGACGAGATGGATCGGGGCACTTGGAATATTCATTCTACTACTAGTATTTACAATATTAATATCATTTAATTTAAAGAAAAGAAATATTATAAAATGTAGTTGTGGAGGAGTTCTTGGGAGCAGCTTCATTGGAAAAAAAACCATTTTCAGAAATTTGAGCTTAATGCTCTTATCTTTCGCTATACTTATTATTCCCACCAGAACAAATACAGTAAATGTATACAACTTCATCTTACTAGAACTTGGAATAGTTTTTTTATTTATAGGCCTTATCATTGCTCGTAACATACATAATTTATTAGATGAAAAGTGGGATTTAAATGCAGATTGAGCTAGTTTTCAACCTTATATTAATGATCTTATTAATTTTAATTTTATATTTCATGTGGAAGATAACTAATCTATTACAAAAAAACGAAACTGGGTTGTCAATTAAGAAAAAAATAGAACTTCACCAGGTAACAGATCAAGGAATTGAAAAAGGCGATATTCTTCCCGATTTTACAATTATTAATCCTGTAAATCACAAAGAAACTGTAATTCCTTCAAACACCTTACAAGATAGTTTTCTGTTATTAACTGCAGTCGGCTGTGGTGAATGTCAAAAGCTGCTAGAAGATCTTTCTATTTATAACTTGAAGAACCTAAATGAAAAAATAGTTGTATTATCATTTATGCCTCCAGAAGCTAATGTTATTCCTGATATAGATAGAAAAAACCATTTTAGTGCACTAGAAGAATTGCCAGAAATAACTCACTACATTAGCTCTGTTAATACACTTGAACAATTGAAATTCAATCAATTTCCATTAATTATGGCTATCGATTTTGAAGGTCGATCGTTAGGTACATACCATGGGAATATTGATATTTTACGTGATTTATCAACTTGGAATAAAATGTGAGTTTTTTTCAAATGAAAGGGGGTGAATACAGTGGCATGTAAAACAAAAAATAGATGTGTTTATGACTTTTCTAAATGTAACCATCTTATAGGTTATTCATATTATCGTTATACTCAAGTTTGGGGTTGCAAAAAGGGGGAGTCTGTAATTGTCGCGTCTCCTAAATGCTCAGCCAAACCTTGTGTCAAAGCATAATAAAAAAAGAAAGACTTTTAAAGTCTTTCTTTTTTTATTTATCTCGTAACAATTCCACATTGGTGAATATAAATTAGGGTTAACTATTAATAAACCATGAAACTTTTATTTAAAAGAGGCTGAAAATGTTTAGAAACGTTTTTAAAGTTATTAAAATTTATTTTCATATATCAAAACTCAGTTTGATTATTCTCCTTTTATTTTCTGTTATGCTTTCTATTCTCCCTATCTATTCACTAACAGTGACTGAGGAGATAGGCAATAACATTTCAAGTTCGACTGATTTTTCAAAAATTATCTGGTTATTGATTTATCAAGCTATCTTATATATTAGCATTCAGATACTATCTTTGATCAATAGTATCATCGAAAATAATTTAGACTACAAATTTACGTACCATTTTGAATTAAATTTAATTAATAAAGTAAGTAAGATTAGGACTTCCACTTTAGATAATTCGACTATATATAATGATATATTACAAGTTTCACAAGTAATCCCTTTAATGGGAACTCGTTTGTTAATTGATATAATAGAGTTAGTTAAAGGTATTTTATCCATAACTGGATTAATTGTAATCCTTAAAAATTTACACTGGTCGATCGTTACCTTATTAGTGATTATCAGCGCCATTAATTTTCTTATGTCAAGGTTGTATAACAAAGAAGAACTTGCCATTTTGGATAAAACCAGTGAAATAAAAAGAAAAAAAGATACAATTTGGGATCTGTTAAAAAACAGAGAATCAGTTGTTCAAATAAAAATGTTTCAAGTTGGTGATTATTTAATAAACAAGTGGAGTAAATATTATTGGAAAGCAGTAAATCCTGAACGAATACTTAACAACAAACGGGAATTTCTAGTTCAAATTTTAATGATTGGTACTCAAATTTTGCAATTGGTTATTTTAATCATTTTCATTATTTCAAATTGGCCTAATATACCCATTGGAACATTTATGTTGCTAATTCAAGCAATATCACAATTCCAAGGCTTTTCTCATCAGATAGTCGGTTCTTTAACAAACTTGCATCAAACTACAATTTACCTTCCTCTATATTTCAATATATTAAATAAAGAAGAGGAAGAGCCGGCTGCCACCAAGAAAGTTAATTTCGACAAATTAGAACATAGTATTCGCGTAGAAGATTTAAGTTTTAGATACTCTAACTCAGAATCTTATTGTTTAAAAAATGTCAATTTAGAAATATTAAAAGGAGAAAAAGTTGCAGTTGTTGGGTTTAACGGGTCTGGCAAAACAACTTTAATTAAGTGTTTAATAGGCCTATATGATAATTATGCTGGAAGTATATATTATGACAGTAGAGAAATACAAGAATATAATCAAGACTCAATACGAAAGCAAATAGGCTGGTTAGCTCAGGACTTTATAGAATATCCATACCACCTTGAAGAAAATGTGTATTTGGGGGATATAATGAAAAAAGATCCTGATTTAACTTATTCTTTAGAAAAAAGCTTAGTTAATGAATTTGCAAAAAAATTACCGTTAAAACTAAAAACGGTGCTTGATCCTTCTTTTGAAGAGGGAGTTGATTTATCTGGTGGACAATGGCAAAAAGTTGCTTTAGCTAGATTATTTTATCGTGATTCTAATTTAATGGTTATGGATGAACCTACATCCGCAATAGACCCCATCTCAGAAAATAAAATTTATAAGAATTTGTTTAAAGAAGACAAAGATAAAACCATCATTATACTTACTCATCGTTTAAATGTATGTACTTTAGTTGACAAAGTAATAGTCATGAAAGATGGTAATATAACTGACATCGGATCACATAAAGAGCTAATCAAATCAAGTTCATATTACAATGAGTTGTATACATCTCAAACTCAAGATGGGTATCTTAAATTATGACAACCAGTTTCTGTTGTCTTAGAAGTATTGTTTAAATAAAAATACTTTTCTCGCGTCTTTCTGATCTTAGTTATTCCATATTTAAATATGAAAATTAATTAGACAAAAGCCTTTGATCTTACGACAAAGGCTTTTGTTTTTACTTTGTATTTGCCTATCATGACATTTTTACAGTTCAATATTTACAAACCAATGGACATATATTTCGTTTCAAGGTATGGCTCAATGCCTTCCGAACCGCCTTCGCGGCCGACGCCGCTTTCTTTCATTCCGCCGAATGGCGCTTGAACCGCTGACGGTCCTCCGTCATTCCAGCCGATAATGCCGTACTCGAGATTCTCGGAAATATAGATGCCGCGGCGGTAGTTTTCTGTGAAGAAGTAAGCAGCCAAGCCGTACGGCGTATCGTTGGCAAGCTGAATCGCTTCATCAATATCAGAAAACGTGATGATCGGTGCAACCGGGCCGAAAGTTTCCTCGTGCATGATATTCATGGACGTATCGACATCGGCGAGCACTGTCGGATTGACAAAGTAGCAGCCTTTGTCATCGTTTCGGTCATACGTGCCCCCTGCAAGAACCTTCGCGCCTTTTTCAACGGCATCATCGATTTGGCTGACGATTTTTTCGAAGCCTCTTTTATTGATAATCGGGCCGACATTGACGCCATCTTCAAGCCCATTTCCGACTTTGAGCTGAGACACTTGCTCGCTTAGTTTCGCGGCAAATTCGCCTTTAATCGACTCGTGAACGATGAGACGGTTTGCACAAACACAAGTCTGTCCGGCGTTTCTGTATTTAGAAGCCATCGCCTGTTCAACGGCAAGGTCCATATTTGCATCTTCATCCACGATCAGCGGCGCATGTCCTCCGAGCTCCATGGAGACATGTTTCACGGTGTCCGCACTGTTTTTCATGAGGATTTTCCCTACCGGTGTTGATCCTGTGAAGGTGATTTTGCGGATTTTCGGACTGCTTGTGAAGACATTTCCGATCTCTTCGCCGTCGCCGATCACAACCTGAAGGACGTCCTTCGGAATGCCCGCTTCATATGCGAGGCGCGCAAGCTCATAGGCAGACAGCGGTGTGTCCGGTGCCGGCTTGATAATAAACGTGCAGCCGGCAGCAAGAGCAGGCGCCGCTTTACGTGTAATCATCGCATTCGGGAAATTCCAAGGCGTGATGGCAGCAACAGGGCCGACTGGCTGGCGTGTGACGACAATTCGTTTGCCGGTTGTCGGAGCAGGGACCGTTCTTCCGTACACACGCTTCGCTTCCTCTGCGAACCATTCGATATAGCCTGCGCCGTATAGTACCTCACCGACCGCTTCCTGATACGGTTTTCCGTTTTCCTTTGTAATTAAATCTGCAAGTTCTTCTTTATGTTCAACAATCAGCTCATACCATTTTTTTAAGAGAGACGCTCTTTCATTCGCTGATGTTTTAGACCACGTTTTAAACGCCTGATGTGAACGTTCAATGGCTTCTTCTACTTCTTTGGCTGATTGCTGAGGAATCGTTTTGATCTCCTCGCCCGTAGCCGGGTTGCAGACCGTTAATTGATCTGGCATATTGAACATTCCTTTCTTTTTTATGATTACTTAAAATGATAGCAGACCCAGCCGTTTTCTTTCCAATGATTACGCTCGCAGGCCCGCCTCCAATATGCTGAGCCCTTCATTCAGAAGGCTGTCTGAGATGACGAGCGGCGTTAGAAAGCGAATGATATTGCCGTTGATTCCCGCTGTCAGCAAAAGCAATCCGTTTTGATTCGCATACGCCGCAATCGCTGCCGCTTTCGCCTTATCAGGCTCTCGCGTGTCGGGGTCCTTGACGATTTCGATGGCCGCCATTGCCCCGAGTCTGCGGATGTCACCGATGAACGGGAATTCTTGTTTCCACTCATACGCCTTCTCTTCAATGATTTTTCCAATTTCTTCAGAACGGTCATTCAATCCTTCTTCTTCAATGATATCCAAGACAGCCAAAGCCGCAGCGCACCCGAGCGGGCTGCCTGCATACGTGCCCCCCAGCTCCCCGGGCGCCGCCGCATCAAGCAGTTCCGCACGGCCGATCACACCGCTTAACGGCAAGCCCGCCGCAAGTGATTTAGAAACCGTGATCAGATCAGGCACTACATCAAAATGCTCAATCGCGAAATAAGCGCCAGTTCTGGCAAAACCCGTTTGAATTTCATCAGCGACAAAGACAATGCCGTGTTCTTTGCAAAATGACGCAACGTGCTGCACAAACCTTTTCGATGGGATAATGAAGCCGCCTTCTCCCTGCACTGGCTCCATCACGACACACGCCACCGTTTCCGGCGCGACGGAAGCGATGAAGAAATCATTAAACGCTTGGATGATCATGTCGTCATAGCTTTCATCACTCATGCCCGCCGGCTTTTGATAATAATAGGGGAACGGTGCTTGATAAACCTCTGAAGCAAAAGGTCCGAAGCCGAATTTATAAGGTTTTACCTTGCTCGTCATACTCATCGTCATATTCGTCCGCCCGTGAAACCCGCGTGTAAACGAAACAACCCCTGGGCGCTTTGTATATTTTCTGGCGATTTTCACAGCGTTTTCAACCGCTTCCGCCCCCGAGTTCAGAAAGATCGCTTTTTTCTCATAGCTGCCCGGTGCAATGCCGCACAGTTTTTCGGCTAATTCGATATAAGATGGGTACATTATGACATTGAACCCCGGGTGAATGAGCTCCTCAGCCTGCCGCTTTACAGCCTCAACCACCTTCGGATGTGAGTGTCCGACGTTTACCGTTCCGATGGCGCCTGCAAAATCAATAAACCTCCGGCCGTCCAAATCGTACAGCTCAGCCCCCTCTCCTTTGGCCGCCAGACTGCGGTTGCCGTTGCTCACACCTTTTGACACGAATTGATCCCGTTTTTGCTGCCACTGGGCAGTCGTGATGCTTGCTGTTGTTTCACTCATGTGAATGTCCCCCTGTCGCTATTTTCTTATCATTCTGACTTCTTTTTGGTATGATGAAAAGTACCAATTATAACTTTTTGATAGTATCAGAAGGAGACACCGCAAATGGATATCACAATCACACTCGACCGCTCAGAACAAGCCGATTATATCTATCAGCAAATTTATCAAAAGCTGAAAAAAGAAATCCTCAGCCGCAATCTGCTTTCCCACTCGAAGGTTCCCTCCAAACGGGAGCTGGCAGAGAAGCTGAAGGTTAGCGTAAACTCAGTGAATGCAGCCTATCAGCAGCTGCTGGCTGAGGGATATTTATACGCCATTGAGCGAAAGGGTTTTTTCGTGGAGAAGCTGGACATGTTTTCAGCCGAGGAGCACCCTCCGTTTGTACTGCCGGATGATCTGAAAGAGGTTCACCAAGATCAGAGCGATTGGATCTCGTTTTCACACATGAGTGCCGATACAGACCATTTTCCGATCAAAAGCTGGTTTCGCTGCGAGCAAAAAGCGGCCTCCCGCTCATACCGCACGCTCGGTGATATGTCGCATCCGCAAGGAATATATGAAGTGAGAGCGGCCGTTGCCAGGCTCATTTCTTTGACGCGGGGTGTAAAATGCCGGCCGGAACAAATCGTTATAGGGGCAGGCACACAGGTGCTCATGCAGCTATTGACTGAGCTGTTGCCCAAGGAAGCGGTGTATGCGATGGAGGAGCCCGGTTACAGGCGCATGTACCAGCTTTTAAAACATGCCGGAAAACAGGTGAAGACCATTATGCTTGATGACAAAGGCATGTCGATTGCTGAAATCAATAGACAGCAGCCTGATGTGCTGGTGACGACCCCGTCGCATCAATTTCCGGCCGGAACGATTATGCCTGTATCCAGAAGAATTCAGCTGCTGAACTGGGCAGCCGAGGAACCGCATCGCTATATTATTGAAGACGATTATGATAGTGAATTTACATACGATGTCGATAGCATTCCGGCGCTTCAAAGCCTCGGCCATTTTCAAAATGTCATCTATATGGGCACCTTTTCAAAATCCCTTCTCCCAGGCTTGCGGATCAGCTATATGGTTTTGCCGCCGGAGCTGCTCCGGACATACAAACAGCGGGGCTATGATTTGCAGACATGCTCGTCGCTTACACAGCTCACCCTGCAGGCATTTATCGAGTCCGGAGAATATCAGAAGCATATTAAAAAAATGAAGCAGCATTATAAAGAAAAGAGAGAGCGCCTGATCACCGCTTTAGAAACAAAGTTCAGAGGAAAGATTTCCGTAAAAGGGGCGAATGCGGGACTGCATTTTGTCACCGAATTTCATACAAGCCGCACCGAACAAGACATTCTGGCACACGCCGCCGGCCAGCAGCTCGAAATCTTCGGAATGAGCCGATTTGACTTGGAGGAAAAAAACAAGCGGCAAACAGGCCGGCCCGCTCTCATTATCGGCTTCGCGCGGCTGAAGGAAGAAGACATTCAGGAGGGTGTCGAGAGGCTTTTCCGTGCTGTTTACGGACATAAAAAAATCCCCGGTACAGGGGATTAATTCACCAGCGATCCTGGTCAACATTCAGTATGGCTTCAAGCAGGCCGGGAAACGCCTTTTCAAGGTCTTCAGCGCGAAGCGAATAATACCGGCGCTTTCCTTCTATCCGAACTTGAGCGATGCCTGATTCTCTCAGTACTTTAAAATGATGCGACAAGGTCGATTTGGCAACCTGTACATCCGCACAGGTGCCGCACGTTTTTTCTTTCGCTTCAGCTAATTGCTTTACCAGCTCTAAACGAAGCGGATCACTAAGTGCGTGAAGAACCTTTGTCAGCTGCAACGTTTCTGTTTCTGGATGGTTTGGAATGTTCATGACACAAATGTATCACACAACAATTAGAATGACAATTTTACTATTTGAGGGTTTTTCCTTTACCTCATTTTGAATACATGATACAGTTAGTTCGATTAAATTCGAACAATAAAATCAGCATAACGATGGAGGAGATTGACATGATCGTATTACAAGCTTACATCAAAGTAAAACCAGAAAAACGCGAGGAATTTTTGAGCGAGGCACAATCGCTTGTTCAGCACTCAAGAGCTGAGGAAGGCAACGCGCAATACGACCTATTTGAAAAAGTGGGTGAAGAAAATACATTTGTGATGCTTGAGCAATGGAAAGATGAAGCGGCGATGAAATCACACAATGAAACTGCGCATTTCCAAGGATTTGTCGCAAAAGGAAAAGAACTGCTGAGCGCCCCTCTTGATGTTGTCCGCACAGAGCTTAGCGAGTAAGGAAAGGGTGTCCCATATGAATGAAGTCATCAAATCATTAACAGACCACCGCTCGATTCGCAGCTATACGGATCAACCTGTAGCACAGGAACAATTGGACCACATCATTCAAGCGGTGCAAGCAGCCCCCACTTCTATCAACGGGCAGCAAGTGACTGTGATCACAGTGCAGGATAAAGAGCGCAAAAAGAAAATCTCCGAACTGGCAGGCGGTCAGCCTTGGATTGATCAGGCTCCTGTTTTCTTGCTATTCTGCGCAGACTTCAACCGGGCCAAAATCGCGCTTGAAGATCTGCATGATTTCAATATGGAAATCACAAACGGATTGGAGTCCGTTCTTGTCGGCGCCGTAGACGCCGGTATCGCCCTCGGCACAGCGACAGCAGCGGCCGAATCCCTCGGACTGGGAACGGTTCCTATCGGGGCGGTTCGCGGAAACCCTCAAGAGTTGATCGAACTGCTTGAGCTTCCGAAATATGTGTTCCCTGTTTCCGGCCTTGTCATCGGGCATCCAGCTGACCGTTCAGCGAAAAAACCGCGTCTTCCGCAGGAAGCAGTCAATCATCAGGAAACCTATTTGAATCAAGATGAGCTGACGTCCCACATTCAGTCATATGACGAGACAATGTCTGAATACATGAGTAAACGGACAAACGGACAAGAAACAAGAAACTGGTCACAGAGTATCGCTTCCTATTATGAGCGCCTATACTATCCGCATATCCGTGAAATGCTTGAGAAACAAGGATTTAAAGTTGAAAAATAAGCCTCACCCGGCCTGTCGGATTTTCCGGCGGGCCTTTCGATTGTCCGGTTAAAATCCATTGACTTCTATTTAGTTTATTTGGTAAAATTTTTTCATTGTTACTCATTGGTTTTCTGTGAACCAATGGGTTTTCTAATGTTCAAGAAAGAAGGAAGCCATGAGATGCATGATAAAAAAACAGATATCTTGTTAACTGCGAGAAAGCTTTTTTCAGAAAAGGATTTTACGTCGGTTTCTATGCAGGCGATCGCAGAAGAATGTAAGATGTCAAAAGCTTCGATATATAAGCTGTTTCAGTCTAAGGAAGATCTGCTTTTAGAGCTGCTGTCATTTAACCAGAAGCAAATGGTGGCCGCGGCCTCAAGACTTCAGGAAAATACCTCGCTGACACCGGAGGAGCGTTTGATGCAAAAGGTCAAAATGGAGCTGGAAGGCTTCAGGCGGAACCAGCAGTTTTTCAATATGCTGACCTACGGGAACCCTAAGCTGCATAATAACCGGGTCAAACAGCATATCCATCAGACCAGATCAACGATTATTTGCTGGCACCGCGATTCGCTGATCCAGGCGTATGGAGAAACCATTCTCCCGTTTGTGTGGGATTTAGTCATCATTCTTCACGGCATGATGCGCGAGTTTGTCATGCTGATCAAAATCGAGGAAAAACCGCTTGAGCTTGACCCCATCGCAGCGTTTATCATCAGCACCCTCAATCAGCTTGTCAAAAACAAGGAAACCCGGCAGTCTCTCCTTCCTCCTGAAGCCATCGAGCTTTATATTCATTCAGCATCCTCCTACAAGCCAAAGGATAAATCAGCCCTGTTGTCGGAAAGCCTGAAGGAATTACACCAAGGCATCTCTTCCCTGCCCCCCGCGGACTTTGACGTAGATGAACTGACATCCGCAGCCGCTATGCTGGAGGAAGAAGCGAAGAAGAAAGAACCCCGCGCTTTTTTGCTCAAATCACTGATTGGCTATCTGGAACAAACCGGTGTTTTAACACAGCCCGTTTCGATGTTAAAAACACTGTTAATTACTTAGAGAAAAGAAGGGATATGTATTGGATAAAAGTATTGCACCAAAACCTTTTAATCGTTCTGTCATTGTCGGCATTTTATTAGCCGGGGCGTTTGTCGCGATTTTGAATCAGACGCTGTTAATTACCGCGCTTCCCCATATTATGAGGGATTTCAATGTAGATGCCAACCAAGCGCAATGGCTGACAACTTCATTTATGTTAACCAACGGGATTTTAATTCCGATTACGGCGTTTTTAATTGAGAAATTCACGAGCAGGACGCTGCTCATCATAGCAATGAGTATTTTCACTGCCGGAACAGTCGTCGGAGCATTCGCGCCGAACTTCCCGGTTTTGCTGACAGCGCGTATCATTCAAGCAGCAGGTGCAGGTATTATGATGCCGCTCATGCAGACCGTATTCCTGACGATCTTTCCGATTGAAAAGCGTGGCCAGGCTATGGGTATGGTTGGATTGGTCATCTCATTCGCGCCTGCGATCGGGCCGACTCTTTCCGGATGGGCAGTCGAAGCTTTCTCTTGGAGATCTCTGTTTTATATTATTCTTCCGTTTGCTGTGATTGATTTAATTCTTGCCAGCATCCTGATGAAGAACGTGACGACTTTAAGAAAAACACAGATTGATATTTTATCAGTGATCCTTTCGACATTTGGATTCGGCGGGCTTCTGTACGGCTTCTCAAGCGTTGGATCTTATGGCTGGACCAGTTCAACCGTCTTGATTTCACTGCTGGTGGGTGCCGTCGCACTTATTTTATTTATTACTAGACAAATGAAACTTGAAAAACCGATGCTGGAATTCCGCGTCTTTACGTTTGGCGTTTTCAGCTTAACAACACTGCTTGGAACGCTTGTCTTCGCACTATTGATCGGTACGGAAACCATCCTGCCGCTTTATACACAAAACGTCAGAGACGTCACAGCTTTTGATACAGGACTCATGCTTCTTCCGGGAGCCATTCTGATGGGCTTCATGTCACCGATCATCGGCAGAATCTTTGACCGTGTCGGCGGAAGAGGGCTGGCAATCGCCGGTTTCTGCATCATCTTCCTGACATCGCTGCCGTTCATGCAGCTGACCGACCATACGTCACTCGCTTGGATTGTCGTTTTATACACTGTTCGCCTTTTAGGTACCGCCATGATCATGATGCCGGTGACGACAGCCGGAATCAACGCGTTGCCGCGCCACCTGATTCCGCATGGAACAGCGATGAACAACACCATCCGTCAGGTCGGCGGCTCGATCGGAACCGCACTTTTGGTGTCCGTCATGAGCAACCAGGCGGCACACGCAGGCACGACAAATGTGAAACACGCAGCCTTGCACGGCATGAACGCCGCATTTCTCGTGGCAGCCTGCATCGCACTTGCCGGCTTCCTTCTATCATTTACATTAAAGAAACCTCAGCGCCCTGCCGAACAGCAGGCGGCACGCTGATCACATAAAAAGGCCCCGCTTTTAAGCGGAGGCCCTTTTGTTTACTTCTCTAAACCGTCTTTTACTTCTTTAATCATTTGCGTCATAGACTCAAGTCCGCCTCCTGATAAGTACCAAGTAGCAGAATCAAGGTAAACGACGTGATCATATTTCACTGCGTTTACGTTTTTCACATAATCGTTTTCAACGACTTGTTTTGTAGATGATGTTTCTCCGATTGCTGTACCGCGGTCAATGACAAACAGGTAATCCGGGTTTGTTTTTGAAATGTACTCGTAAGAAACACTTTGTCCATGAGTAGAGGCTTTGATGTTTTTATCAGCCGGTGTCACGCCGAATACGTCATGGATCAGGCCGTATCTTGATTTAGAACCGAACGCGCTGATTTTTCCGTCGTTCGCCATGATGACAAGACCGTTTTTGTTAAGCTTTTCAGCTGTTTTCTTAAGGTCTGCAATTGAGCTATCAATTGTTGCAAGTTCATCTTTTACTTCATCTTCTTTATCAAAGATCTTACCGATTGTTTCCGCGTCTGACTTAAATGACTCCATGTATTTCGCTGTGTCCACGCCAAGGTAAATCGTCGGCGCGATATCAGAGAATTCTTTGTATGACTCAGATTGTCTTCCTGAAATAATGATCAGATCAGGGTCTATTTCAGCCACTTTTTCAAAATCCGGCTCTTTTAAGCTTCCGACATCCGCATATTTGTCATCTTTGAATTGGGACAGATATTTAGGAAGGGCTTGTTTCGGGAGGCCTGCCACTTTATCATCAAGGCCGAGTTTATCTAACGTATCTAAGCTTCCAAAATCAAACACGACTACTTTTTCAGGGTTCTTTGGCACTTTTGTGCCGTCTTTGTCAAGCAGGTGTTTCACTGTGATTTGTTCATTCTTTGAATCAGAACCTTTGCTGCTGCTTGTACTTTGGTTTCCGCATGCAGAAATGACAACTGCCGTTACCAAAGCGATGAATAATAATGCAAACTTTTTCATGCTCTTCACCTCTTCTATAGATTAAGAAAAATAAACACCTATTCTTTGATGATCAATCGTCTGAATCGGGATGGTCATATCGTAGATTTCTTCAAGCACAGAGGTTTCAATAATCTCCTCGGGCGGCCCCTCTTTTACGATTCGGCCGTTTTTCAAGGCAACGATATGATCGGAGTAGACGGATGCGAAGTTGATATCATGAATAACGATCACGATTGTTTTTCCAAGCTCCTCCACCAGCCGTTTCAGCAGTTTCATAATTTCAACTGAATGTTTCATATCCAGATTGTTCAGCGGCTCATCCAGAAAAATATAATCGGTGTCCTGGGCAATGACCATTGCGATAAATGCCCTTTGGCACTGTCCGCCGCTCAGCTGATCTAGGTATTTGTCCTGAATGTCTTCCAGTTTCATATAGCCGAGCGCCTGGTTGATATGACCCCAGTCTTCCTCTGTCAGCCGGCCTTGTGAGTAAGGAAATCTGCCGAAGCTGACGAGATCTTTGATGGTGAGCCTGATATTGATTTGGTTCGCCTGCTTCAAAATGCTCATTTTTTTAGCAAGCTCTTTGCTGTCGCATGATCCAATCTCTTGGCCGTCTATGAAAATCTCGCCGGAATCTTTTTTGATCAGGCGGCTCATTATAGACAGCAGCGTGCTTTTGCCGGCGCCGTTTGGACCGATAAACGAGGTAATTTTGCCCTTTTGAATCGTGACTGATGTCTCTTCAAGGACCACTTTCCCGCCATATTGTTTGCTTACATTTTTGACCTCTACCATGATTTATTCTCCTTTAACAGCAAGTAGATAAAATAAATCCCGCCGGCAAAATTGATAATGACGCTCAGCGTCGTTGAAAAGGTAAACACTTTCTCAACCACAAACTGTCCTCCCACCAGCGCAATGATGCTGATGAAGACAGAGCCTGCGATTAAGTATGAATGCTTATACGTTTTCAGGAATTCTCTCGCCAGGTTGACGACAAGAAGGCCTAAAAACATAATCGGCCCGACTAGCGCTGTTGAAACAGAAACAAGGATCGCAACCACGACCAGCATCTGCTTCACCACTTTGTCGTAGTCAATGCCCAAATTCACGGCGTGCTCGCGCCCGAGCGACAGCACGTCAAAAAACTTCGTAAAACGCCAGACGTAAACGCCTGTCAGCAGGAAGATGATGAACGCGAGCCATAACAAATCCGTATTGATGTTGTTAAAGCTGGCAAACATCTTGTCCTGCACCACTTGAAACTCATTCGGATCAATCAGCATCTGCATAAAGGAAGACAGGCTGCTGAACAGTGTGCCAAACACGATTCCAACGAGCAGAAGGAAAAAGATATTTCTCCCCTCTCCCTTAAACATGAGCTGATACAAAACTAGAGAAAACACGATCATCAGCAGAACAGAGATGATAAAGTTCATGTTTTTATTCATGATGACCATATTTGTAGAACCGAATAAAAAGATAATGCCGGTCTGAATCAGCATGTAGAGAGAATCAAGGCCCAAGATGCTCGGCGTCAGGATGCGGTTGTTCGTAATCGTTTGAAAGATCATCGTCGAAAACGCAATCGCTCCTCCCGTCAGCACAATGGCAGCGACCTTTTTGATTCTTCTCGGCAGGGTGTAATCCCAATTGCCTACGTCATAAAACAAAAACAAGCCAATACAAACAATGGCTAAACCAACGAGCATCGCAATTTTCATCTGGTTACGCATAAGCTTTTCTCCTTAACAGCATAAACAGGAAAATGCCGCTGCCGATGATTCCGACCATCAGGCCAATCGAGATTTCATAAGGGAAGATAATGATTCTGCCCAATATATCGCAAAACAGCACAAAAACCGCTCCCAATAGCGCCGTGTGCGGCAGGCTGTTCTTTAGATTGTCTCCTCTGTAAATCGATACAATATTCGGGATAATCAAACCGAGAAACGGAAGCATACCGACAGTCAAAATGACAAGAGACGTGATCAGGGACACGATCATGAGCCCGATGTTCACAACCCGCTTGTACTTCAGGCCGAGGTTGACAGAAAAGCTTTCTCCCATACCGGCCACTGTAAATTTATCCGCATACAAATAGGCAATGATGACGAGCGGAATACTCAGATAAAGAAGCTCGTATCTTCCTTTCACGACTAAAGAGAAGTCTCCCTGAAGCCATGATGACACATTCTGAATCAAGTCATATTTATATGCGATAAATGTCGCGATTGAACTGACGATATTCCCAAGCATTAAACCGACAAGCGGAATAAAGATGGTGTCGTTAAACTTGATTCTTTCAAGGATTTTCATAAACAGAAAATTTCCTGCAAGGGCAAAGACAAACGCGATCAGCATTTTGATTAAAGGACTGGCGGATGTAAACAGCAGCAAAGAAATTAAAATGCCGAGCCTCGCCCAATCCACTGTGCCCGCGGTTGTCGGTGACACGAATTTGTTTCTGGTGATCTGCTGCATAATCAAACCGCAGATGCTCATGCTTAAACCCGCGATAATGATGCTGATCAATCGCGGCAAACGGCTTGCAAACAGCGTTGACGCCTCTTGTTTGCTTAAATCAAAGAGATCAAGCGGCGACAGATCTTCTACGCCGATAAATACAGATGTGACTGCTAATATGATAAGTAGAATAAATAAGTAACGTAGCTTCATGCTGCCTCCTCACATCCTTACAGCAAAAAGAACGTATCTCCTACTCCGCAAGGACTCAAAACAATATGGCCATATAGTAATTGATTATCATTATCATTTACATATTACCATTTTTCTAGTGTTAGTCAATATTCTTTCAAAATATTAATCTGATCATATAATCAATTTTACTCATCGTTATCATCATTTTCAAATCCCAAATCGTTAGGCTGTTTACCATATTTATCTTCACAACGCATGTATACGGTCAACAAACCTGACATCGTTCCTCGTGGAAAATACAAATGTTCATTCCAGAAAGAAATTACCCCTTGATTTACAGGACTGAAAGAGAGATAATAAATACTAAATTTGTGAGAAAATTTTAAACATTAGGAGATGTAAACATGAAGGTCGTTAAATTCGGAGGCAGCTCACTCGCTTCAGGCGCTCAGCTTGAAAAGGTGTTTCACATCGTAACCTCAGATCCGGCACGGAAAGCTGTAGTCGTTTCAGCTCCGGGAAAACGCTATGCTGAGGATACGAAAGTGACTGATCTCTTAATCGCATGTGCAGAACAATATTTGGCATCAGGCAGCGCCCCTGAATTGGCGGAAGCTGTTATGGAACGGTATGCCCTCATCGCCAATGAGCTTCAGCTGGAGCAAAGCATTATCGAAAAAATCCGCGATGATCTGTTTACGCTTTTAGAAGGAGATAAAAACGATCCCGAGCAGTATCTTGACGCAGTCAAAGCCAGCGGGGAGGATAACAACGCCAAGCTGATCGCCGCCTATTTCCGCCATAAAGGCGTCAAAGCGGAATATGTCAACCCGAAGGACGCCGGCCTTTTTGTGACACATGAACCCGGCAACGCGCAAGTTCTTCCTGAATCCTATCAAAACCTCTATCGTCTTCGGGAACGTGACAGCCTCATTATTTTTCCCGGTTTTTTCGGATTCAGCAAGGATGGCGATGTGATCACATTCTCACGGAGCGGTTCTGATATTACCGGTTCCATTCTCGCCAACGGACTTCAAGCTGATTTGTACGAAAACTTTACAGACGTGGACGCTGTGTACTCTGTCAATCCGTCCTTCGTTGAGAATCCAAAGGAAATCAGCGAACTGACATACAGAGAGATGCGGGAGCTGTCCTATGCGGGCTTTTCAGTTTTTCATGATGAAGCGCTCATTCCGGCGTTCAGAGCGGGGATTCCCGTACAAATCAAAAATACGAACAACCCGTCAGCCCAAGGCACACGCGTCGTGAGCAAGCGGGATAACACAAACGGCCCTGTCGTCGGCATTGCCAGCGATACCGGCTTTTGCAGCATTTATATCAGCAAATATTTAATGAACAGAGAAATCGGATTTGGGCGCAAAGCCCTTCAAATCTTGGAGGAGCACGGATTGACGTATGAGCATGTTCCATCGGGAATTGATGACATGACCATCATCTTACGGGAGGGTCAAATGGATGCCGTCACTGAACGCAGTGTGATCAAACAGATTCAAGAGGAGCTGCACGCCGACGAAGTGATTGTCGAGCATCATCTCGCACTGATTATGGTTGTTGGAGAAGCGATGCGCCACAATGTCGGCACAACGGCGAGAGCGGCCAAGGCATTATCAGAGGCAAAAGTGAATATCGAAATGATCAATCAGGGATCTTCTGAAGTGAGCATGATGTTCGGCGTAAAAGAAGCCGAAGAAAGAAAAGCCGTTCAAGCGTTATATCAGGAATTTTTCGCGGGCGTGCTGATCTCTTAATTACATAAATAGCGGGCGCAAACGCCCGCTATTTTTTTATGCCCATCTGGCTCATAGCTGTGTCCATTTTTTCTCTTGTCCTCTAATGGCCCTGACAAACGGACCTGTTCTGCATACCTTATAGTATCCATTATAGGGAGGTGAAGCCTTATGTCAGGATACACTGGCGGCGGCGGTTACAATAATTCATTCGCTTTAATCGTTGTATTGTTTATTCTTTTGATTATTGTTGGAGCCGCTTATGTAGGCGGCGGCTTCTACTAAACCTTTTTCACTTACCTCGTATGGCGCCGTAAGACAAATTAATCTTACGGCGTTTTTGTTTTTTATATGGTCCATACCCAATCCTCTGTGATCATTCAGCATATGATAATGTAATCTCACAAGGAGGTGGCACAAGATGTCAGGTTATGGAGGAAACTCATTTACTTTGATCGTTGTGTTATTTATCCTCTTGATTATTGTGGGTACTGCATTTTATAACGGGGGATACTAAGAAAAATATTCTCCGGTGAAGAGCAGCGCCGTGACATACATGTCTTGCGGCGCTGTTTCTGTAAAAAACCCCTTCTCACTAATGAGAAGGGGCTGGTTCTTACGTCATTCCTCTTTCCGCCACATGAAAGTCGAGTGCTTCCGCGTTAGCTGAGACGCCAGCCGCTGTAAAAATTGCAGCCGCGGCTAAACAAATAACAAACAACTTAGATTTCAATTTCATACAAACCTTCACTCCTTTGTATTTGTTTTCTTGCCTCTTCAACTTTTAGAAAGTAGGAAGCAGACAGTTTAAACCATTTCTGTTCATAGTAATATTTTGCTACTTCTAGGGCTAAATCCTCTATATCAGCGTACATATTTTTATTTTTTAAGTATTGGAAACATCGTTCGATTCCTATTTCATTGGGCTGATCCTGATATAGGGATTTCAAAAACTCGAATTTTACCGCGTAATCTGCATCGTCTGTTTCTTTAGCATATTCATAGCCCCGCTTGTGATATGCCGAAGCTTTATCATGTTTTCCCCGTTTATAATAAATCAGGGTGATTAAAAAATAGGCTTGCGGCAGTGAATTGATAATCCGGCTGCTTTCAAACGTGGAGACCGCTTTTTCAAAGTAGTCAATAGCAGGGTCGAGAATGTCTTGATTGTAATAGCATAGTCCGAGATTGTAGTATGCTCTTCCGACCAGCTGGGCTTTTTGTTCTGCTTCGGCCATATCGAGCGCCAATTTAAAATGGCTTGCGGCTTGTTCAAAATTCCTTTCATCCATCAGGTTAACCCCGTAGACGAAATGGCATTGAATGATTCTCACATTATAGGTTTCCTGCTCCACATAAATTTCATAGGCGTTTTTTATATTGATCAGTGAAAAGTACGTTTGCTTCATATAATAATAAGCTTCCGCGATTTTAAAATAGAATTCAGCCCGTTCAATATGGTCTGCGACAAAGGAGAGCTTCTTTTCCGCCTGTTTATAGTATGTAATGGCAGAAATAAATTCCCGCTTATCAAATTCATACATCCCGCGGAAAAAATTCACATAGTAGTCGAGCAGCCCTTTGAGATCCGCCTGGTTGCTGTCAATGTTTCTTGATAATTCAGACAGGCTTGGCTGGTCCTCGATATTTAATTTCTCTAACGGCTCAAGATAATCAAGCATAAGCTGGTGGCGAAATTCCATTAGTGAATAATAGAGCAGCAAGTTGGAATCATGCTGCATGTGTTTCAGTTCCTGCTGGATTTCAGCTTTTAACACTTCGGCATCCGGCACGCTGAATGTGCGGATATATTTGTACCACTCGTTAATTTTTTGACCGACCGCTGAAGAAGGAATCACCCCGCTCTTCATTCCTTCACCCTCTCCCATCAAAAACTGTTTATGTCATATTTTATCATGTTTACAGACCGTCCCAACCCGAAAAACACGCAATCTTTGTTTCGGGAGCACGCAATAAACCGAAGTGATACGCAAAAAAGGCGGTTGCACCTCATGATGCCGCCGCCCTGTATGTTATGGCTGTTTTGCCGTTAAAGGAAGGCGGATGATGAATGTTGTGCCTTTTCCTTCTTCACTCTTGATTTCTACTGTGCCCTGATGCATTTCAACGAGCTGCTTGACGATGGAGAGACCGAGTCCGTATTCCCCGTATGCCGTGTTCGTTCTTGAAATATCAGCTTTGTAGAACCGCTCCCAAATATGCTCAATATCCTCTTTTGAGATGCCGACTCCCGTATCTTCAATTTCGATAATCGTCTCTTTATATCCTTCTATTCCGCGCAGCCAAATGTTACCGTTTTGCGTAAATTGGATACTGTTTTTTGTCATGTTGACGAGGATTTGAATGAGCCGGTCGTAATCGGCGTGAACGATGACGTGATCCTCTACCTGAATCGTCAGCTTGTTTTGCTTTTCTTCCGCCTGCTGTTCCAAGTGCTCTTTCACAATTTCAAAAACCTCAATCAGCGGAACATCGAGCTTGTTCAAGGTAATTTGCTGGGATCTGATTTTTTCATAATCTAGATTTTCTTTGACGAGCCGCAGCATGCGCTTTGTTTCCTCACTGATGAGCGAGAAGCATTTTTCCTTCTTATCATCAGGAATCGTATGGCTGTTCAGTCCTTCAACCAAGCCGTTAATCGTCGTCAGCGGTGTTTTTAATTCGTGTGATACATCAGCGATAAACTGTCTTCTCCGCTTCTCAAGGCGGTCGATTTCATCCCTTGATTGCTTTAATTTTTTCGCCATGATCGTAAAATCAGACGCCAGCACGCCGATTTCGTCCCCGTAGCTGCTTTCCAAGTGAATGTCATAATCACCGGAAGCCACTTTATCCGTCGCTTCTCTTAGCTTTTCAATCCGTTTCACATGGAATTTCGATAGCAGCCAGCTAACGAGAATGGAAATGGCAAGCGTGCTGATCACGGCATAAAACATGTAGAGATTAACTTGATTGACCATCTGTTCAACACCGCTGATCGGAGAAATCAGTAGAACGGCCCCTTTAAATTCGTTCTGGACATAAATAGGCTGCGCCACAAGAGAGACTTCATCATCGAAACGGCCATCCGCTCTGATCATGACAGTCTGCCCTTTCTTCAGCTTACTCCACTCTGATTTCTTAAGCTTTTCTCTTGGCGGAAAACCTTCGGGCATGAAGTAAGGGCGTTGCTTTTCATCAAAGAGCATGAATTGTGTCTTTCTCGTGCTCAGCAAGTCCTGATACGGGTACAGCCTGTGCATGTCAATCTGGCCGCCTTGGAATTCGTTTGCGATCTGCACAGCATATGACGTCAATTCCTCTACTTTGTTTTGATAGGCAAACTCTTTCACAAAGTGGGAAAAGAGAGAAATGATAATGACAAACGCTAAAATCAAAATACTGATATGGCTCAGCAGCAGCTGATATAAATATTTAATCTTCATCAAATTTATACCCTACTCCCCACACCGTATATAGGAAAGGCTTGTCCTCGCTGGCAAGCTTTTTCCGCAGCCGTTTAATATGAACGTCGACCGTTCGCTCATCTCCGTAGAACTGATAGCCCCATACCTGCTCAAGCAGCTGTTCTCTGGAGAACACCTGCCGCGGATTTTGGACCAGGTAATAAAGCAGATCGAATTCCTTCGGCGTGAGGTTTTCCACAGGCTCTCCGTTTAAGAATACTTCTCTCGTCTTCTTATTAATTGTAAAACATTCAGATTCGATCATATCATCATCCATAACCGCCTTGCCTGTCGCCTGATATCTTCTGATAACGGCTTTGATGCGGGCAACCAACGTCAGCGGACTGAACGGCTTCGTGACATAATCGTCCGCTCCCATCTCAAAACCGATAACCTGATCTGATTCAGTGTCTTTGGCAGTCAGCATGATAATCGGAACCGTGCTTGTCTCTCTTATTTTTCTGCAGATGGTCATGCCGTCCATAGAGGGAAGCATAATGTCCAAAATGATCAGATCCCAATTATCCTCCGTAAAACGCTGGTACCCCTCTAACCCGTCATGAACGAATTCCGCTTCAAAACCTTCCTTAAAAAAGAACATCTCCGTCATCGTACATACACTAACGTTATCTTCTATCATTAATATTTTCATTAGATCCTCCGGTTGTTTTGATGCTTTTCTATATCATAGCACCATTTTGCACAGGAGGTTTTGTGTTTCACAATTGTTAGTTTTTATTTAATCAACTAGCAATACATTGTTCATAGTTTTTTCATACCTTAGGACTACTATTAATTTATCAGCAAGCGGGCCCGCTCCACAGGCGGCCTTATCAATAAAACTACCTATACGGAGGAACATACATGAACTTTATCAAACGGGCCTTTTGGAATATGAAGGCGAAAAAGGGAAAAACGTTATTGCAATTATTTGTGTTTACAGTCATATGTGTCTTTGTTCTGTCAGGCCTCACCATTCAGTCGGCAGCACAAAAATCAAGCGAACTGGCCAGACAGGAGCTAGGCGGAAGCGTGACGCTCCAGGTGGACCGCCAAAAGCAAATGGAAAAACAGCAGGACAGCGGAGAAAAGCGCAGCTTCGAATCAACACCGATCAAAGTATCTGATGCGAATAAACTTGCAGCACTTGATCATGTGAAGAGCTACAACTACACCACATCAGCTTCAGCCAACGCAGGAAACTTTGATGCGATTGAAAGCTCTAGTTCAAGTGATTCCAGTTCAAGCAGTTCAAGCACAAATACGAAAAACAGCCAAGGCGGCGGACAAGGCGGACCGCAAATGGTTCAAGCCGATCTTTCGATTGAAGGTGTCATCAGCACAGCGTTAGTCGATGATTTCTCTGACGGAGATTCAAAAATCACAGACGGACGCGCGATTACAAAATCAGACGTCGGCAAAAAAATAACAGTGATTAATGAAACATTAGCGGAAGAAAATGATTTAAGCGTAGGTGATTCGATCACAATTGAATCAGCCACGGATGAAGATACAACGGTGACGCTGAAGATTGTCGGTATCTATAAAACAACGTCTTCAGGCGACGACCAAGCCCAGAATTTCTCTTTTTTAAATCCTTACAACAAGCTGTACACACCTTACACAGCAACAGCGGCGCTGAAAGGTGACGACTATAAAAACACAATCGACTCAGCTGTTTACTATATGGACGATGCGAAAAATATGGATGCTTTCGTAAAAGCAGCGAAGAAAACATCAATTGATTTTGATACGTACACACTGAATACAAACGACCAGCTTTACCAGCAAATGGTCGGTCCGATTGAAAATGTGGCTTCATTCTCTAAAAACGTCGTGTACCTTGTATCAGCGGCGGGCGCGGTCATTCTCGGCCTGATTGTTATGATGTCAACCAGAGAACGAAAATATGAGATGGGCGTATTAATGGCCATCGGTGAAAAACGCTGGAAATTGATCGGACAGTTCTTAGCTGAGATTTTGATCGTGGCCGTTATCGCCATCGGTCTTGCATCAGTGACGGGAAATCTAGTCGCAAACCAGCTCGGAAATCAGCTTTTATCCCAGCAGGTCAGTTCATCAACTGATTCAACGCAAAACGCAAGCGCACAAAACGGACAAATGCCTGGCGGCGGAATGGGCGGCGGAATGTTCGGCCACAGCTCAGCAAACACGAATGTCATTGATTCACTGAACGTCGCGGTTTCTATGAACGACATGCTTGTTCTTGGCGGAATCGGCATCTTAATCGCCATCATCGCAACATTGCTGCCGTCTATTTCAGTACTGCGGCTCCATCCGAAAATGATATTGACAAAACAGGAATAGAAAGAGGCGAAACCTATGAGCTTATTAGAATTTCAACAAGTCGGCTACTGGTATAAAGACAAGAGCCAACCATTGTTTCAGGATATCAACATCAGCTTTCAAAAAGGAAAATTCTACACGATCGTCGGCACATCAGGGACAGGAAAAACCACTTTCCTGTCTCTGGCAGGCGGACTTGACGCACCAAAAGAAGGAACGATTCTTTACGGCGGAAAAGCTGTTTCCAAAATCGGCTTAACAAATTTCAGAAATCAATATGTATCCATTGTCTTTCAGGCGTACAACCTGCTCCCATATATGACAGCTCTTCAAAACGTCACAACCGCAATGGAAATCACAGGTTCTAAAGAAAAGAACAAAGAAGCGTACGCGCTGGAAATGCTCCAGAAGGTCGGCATCAATGAAAAACAAGCCCGGCAAAAAGTGCTGACACTGAGCGGCGGACAGCAGCAGCGGGTTTCAATTACAAGGGCTTTCTGCTGTGACACGGATCTCATCGCAGCCGATGAACCGACAGGGAACCTTGATGAGGATACATCAAAAGAAATAGTGCGGCTCTTTCAAGATCTGGCGCACAAGGAAAATAAATGCGTCATCATGGTGACGCACGATGAGCAAATTGCGAAAGTCTCGGACATCAACATCAGGCTTTCAAGAGGAAGCTTTACTGTGAAGGAAAACGTCGCAGTCGTATAACAAAACGCGCCTCTGCCAGTGCAGACAGGGGCGCAACCTATATCCCCCTTTTATATAGAAGTGAACGTAAAAAGAGCGGCGGCTGCATCCCCCCGCTCTTTTTATTGTTTCTTTTCTTCCGACGGCTTTAATTTCTCTCTTCTCTTCTTTTTCCAAACGGCTAAGATAAACAAGAAAAGCGGAAACAAAAACTGAAAAGGCAAATGAATATAGAGCGGCACCACATTCAGGCCTTCGTTCAAATGCTCCGAAAAGTTGGTCGCAATCGTAATGGAAAGGACTAAGATGCCAAATCCCATCGGATAAGCCAGTTGAGAAGGGTTCTTTTCCTTAAAAAGCGTGGACGCGCCCACCACCACCGCGTATAAATAAAGGCTGACCTTAAAGAAACCGCCGATAATCAGCGCCAGCATAAAAAGGACGTCGAGACGGTCTAAAAATTCTTCAACCTTGATCGTCTGAATTGTGCTTAATAGCGGAAACTGAGATCTCAATGTCAAATCAACATCAAGCACACTGATATTAATCGCCACGGTAAGCGTCACAACCAATCCGCTGATGATCATGGCAAGCATCCCCGTTTTTTTTACACCTTTACGATCACTGAGATAAGGAAAAATCATCACAAATAAAACAACCTCACCGAACGGTACATACATCGTTTGCGTAAAAACCGAGTGAACGATAGGATAAACGCCGTCTGCTAAAACCGGTTTTAAATTTTGCGGTTCTACAGAGCCTGATACAATAAGCAGTACGAGACCGAGCGCACCTAATAAATACATGGCCCCAAAAAGAAGTTCCGCTGACCGGGCCAGCACTTCAATCCCTTTTCTGACTGCATAAATGCTTACGACTATTAATAGCGCATTGACAATAATGATAGGTGTATCATGATATGCAAACGTCAGCAGCATTTCTCCGAAATCACGCAGCACCCGGGCGGCAATATAGGCAAAGTATAAGATATAGAGAAATGAAAAAATCCAGCTGAGCGTGGTGCCGAGCATATCATCCATATATTCTTTCGGGGAAAAGTCCGGGTAGCATTGGTATATGCCCTGATACAAATAAAACAGAAACAAACCGCCCGCACAGCCCAAAAGCACTGCTATCCAAGCATCACGGCCCGCAATCGTCCCCGGGGTAATCAATAAGGAGCTGCCCAGCTCAAAAATGATAATCATGACAAACAGCTGCCTTATGCTGATTTGGGCTTTTTCCATCTGTCACTTCCCCTTTCTCTAAGGCCTATTCATAGTCAAGCTGGTGCCTGAGCGGATTATTACGCAATCCCGTTCTTCTGATATACGTCTCCGCCTTTACATCGACAGGCAGTTCAGGCAAATACTCTTTGTCCCATGTGCGTTTCATTTTTTCCCACTGCTTTGGATACTTTCTGTAGATCGTCTCTCCAAATCCGATAAAATCTATTTTATTCTTTTTAATGGTTTTAACAGTTCTGCTGATTTCATGTTCCAATTCTTTGTTTAGCGCTTTTTCGATGCTTGCCAGCACCTTTGGATCAGACAATTGAAACGGGTATTTGACCGCGTCTATGATGCCTTCGACAGTGACATGAACATGAATTCGCGGGCGGCCGTTACGCATCTCGGGGCTTAGCTTTGTGACTTGATGCGTGATCTGTAAGCTTACCGCATCCTTTGTCTTGCCCCAATCGGTATTAATATACGTGTGCTGAATTTGATTCTTAAGCCAAACCACACCGGAGCTTACCGTATCATCTTCAATCCAATATTTTAAATGGCCGGTTTTATCGAAGACCGCTAAACCGTTCGCCTGAAGAATCGCTTTCGGATCAGTCGCCTGTGTATTTTCCAGGCTGATCCCTTTTTCGCTGTCACCGATCATCAAATACCCGGGTATGACCGGCGCTTGTGTCGAAGCAGCAAGAGTTTTTATGACGTCCTGAATATTTGTTTTAATGACCCGCCCATATTGGGCCTGTGTAAAGTCGAGTGTTTTATTGACTTTATTTGACGGAATTTTGTCAATCGGGGTCAGGGTTTTCACAATGTTTTCCGCTTTCGTTTTATGAGCGATGACCACTGTGGCTGTTGTTCTGAATTCTGTGTCGCGGTCAAGATTATCTAACACAAAATCCAACCCTTCCTCTTTCGCCAGCTTTTCACTGATCACGATCAGATTCGTATGGGCAAAGTAAAGCCGCCTTGATACTTTCATCGAGGCTTTTCTAAGCGCTTCCGTCATGTTGTCACCTTCAATCGAATAAACGGATACAGGCGGCCTGTCTCCCGCGCCGCCTCCCTGAAGCCCGCCGGCTACATTTCCGGGATTGATAATTTGAAAATGCAGTACATAGTTTCCTTCATTTGTTCTATCAATGCCAATTGCCGAAATAATCGCCAGGTCCGTCAGTTCCCGCTTATCCCAGCAGCCGGGCAGCACAATGATGCTTAAAAGCATGATAACGGCTAATACACGATTACGTATCATCCTTATCCCCTTCTTCCAGTTCTTTGTTCACCATTCCCCGTGAAGCGTCAGGCAAAGGCCGCTGATGTTTTGACTGGCGCACTTTATCTTTCTTGCTGATTGATTCCGGCCGTTTTTCATCGGCCCACCACGGCACCCTAAACAGCGTGTCCTTTACACCTTGAGAAGAATAGGGAGCAAGCGGCGACATATAAGGAACGCCAAAGGAACGAAGGCTGCATAAATGGACAATCATGATAATAATCCCTAAAATCAGCCCGTAAAATCCTATAATAGCTGATGCAATAATAAAGATGAACCGAATGAGCCGGGCTGAAATCGCCATCGCAAACGCCGGTGTTGCAAAGCTGGCAATAGCCGTGAGGGCAACGATGATGACCATAGCCGGAGAGACGATGCCAGCCTGTACGGCGGCCTGGCCGATAACAAGCGCACCTACGATAGACACCGCCGAGCCGACGACACGCGGAAGCCTGACTCCCGCTTCTCTGAGAATCTCAAACGCAATCTCCATCGTGAGTGCTTCGACAACAGCCGGAAATGGGACAATTTCCCGCTGGGCGGCAATGACAACCAAAAGCTGTGTGGGAATCATTTCCTGATGAAACGTCGTGGCCGCCACGTAAACAGCCGGCGCCACAAGTGAAATAAAAAAGACTAAAACCCGCAGTATCCTTATGCTTGTCGCAATGTCAAAGCGCGAATAATAATCTTCAACAGACTGAAAGAATTGAACAAATAAGGCCGGGGCAATCAGAACAAACGGCGTTCCGTCCACAAGGATCGCAAATCTTCCTTCCAGCAGATTTCCCGCTACAACATCAGGGCGTTCTGTATGATACATGGTCGGAAACGTTGTAAATGTTTCATCTTCAATCAGCTGCTCGATATATCCCGACTCTAAAATACTGTCAATATCTATTCTTTTCAGGCGTGAGCGAACTTCCTTCAGCACCTTTTCCTCACAAATGCCATGAATGTACATCAGCGCGACATCCGTGTGTGTTACAGATCCGATTTTCATTTTCTCTACCCATACATTCGGATTTTTGATGTATCGTCGGACCATGGAAATATTGGTTTGAAGAGACTCTGTAAACCCTTGGCGCGGGCCGCGAAAGGACACCTGGGTGCTCGGCTCTTGGATGGAGCGCTTTTCTCCGCCCTGTGTGCTGCAGATCAGCGCCTCTTCTGAATCGTCTGCAAAAACCAGCGCATTGCCGAGCATTAATTCAGAAAAAAGCTTGTCCCAATCCTTATCCGCTTTCACCCCGCCCAGCGGAAGCGTTTTTTCTAGAATCTGCTGGATCGCATGAGAATTTTGAATGGACTGGTCTTCAACCAAAGGCTCAATTAAGGATTCATGAAGCGTGTTATTATCGACCAGACCCGCAATATAAATAACGGCGAGGCGGACACGCTCCTGTTCCCCGATTTTGATCTCGCGAATGATGACATCAGCGCTGCTTCCGACTTCCTTCTTCATTTCCGCTATGTTTTTTTCCAAACTTGGGGAAATGAGAACCGGCCTTTCTTTTTCTTTCTGCTGTTCGTGATTCTTTTCTTCTGTATTCTGCTTGTCTTTTGCATCGGTATTGTTCTTTCGCTTTGAAAATAAAGGCATACACAAATACCTTTCTTTGTCGTTTTCTCATATTCTCCCTTTAGGCGTTAAGATTATGCATGTGTCCGGCGAGCGGTATAACTCTCTGATAAAGATAGAAACTAAAAGGCGGAGGGTGATCAATCATGAAGATATTAGGCGTGACCGCGCTTTTATTGTTTTGTCTGTTAGTTATTTCTGTTTTCATGGACACGCTGCAAGGGTTCAGCTTGATAAAAGCCATATACAACAATATGTCCAGCTTCAAAATGACAACGTTTGCTGAGTGGATCGTGTTTTTATTTTTTATGTTGGAATTGAGCAGAGAAATATTCTTGATGTATAAATCGAAAAAAAAGAACCCCTAGAAGGGGCGGTTTTCAGACGATTATATTGCCGTCTGCTGTATCGCTGCTATGTTTGCTGATGGTTCCTTTGAAGATGCGATTGCCGATGATTTTCGAATTGGTTGAGGTGTTTGTTTGAATGGCTGTCGCCGTGCCTGCGGAGAGGTTATTGATGGTGTTTCCAGAAATGATAGAGCCCGTAGAACCGTTGATATACATGACGATCGGATTTCCGGCTGTTCTGTTGACTGAAATGGTATTATCCAAAATCTCATGCACACCGGCGTTGATATAGATGGTGACCAAAAGCGGAGATCTTTCGAAGTGGTTGCCGATAATTGAGGTTTTCGCACTTGTGGAACAGTAAATCGGGTAATTTTTAAACTCTTTACATGTGTTGTTTTTGATGATAGCGCTCGCATTGTTTGTAACAGAAACAGTATATGATTCAGGGACTGCTTCAAACGCGTCAGGATTCAGTGTATTTCCTTCAATCACCGCGTTTCCTTGAGCGATCCAAATCCCCCGGCTGAATTTTCTCAGCACATTATCTTTAATGATCATATCGCCCCCGGAAATATTCACGCCGTCAATGACTTGAATGAGGCAGTTATTCAAAAATGCGGCATCATCTGACAGCACTGCGCGAATGCCGGTACTGCGCCTTGTTTCAGACAGTCCGTTTTGAATCTGGTTGCCGTCTACCTTTACGTCGGATGACTGATAAACCAATATCCCTGTGTTTTCAAAGTTGCTGATTTTGTTGTTCGTAACAAGCACGCTCTTTCCCCTGACATCAATCCCGGATGAAAACCCGGTAATGAGATTGCCGGCGATCACCGCATCACTGCTCTCTTTTCCTTGTGACACACCGAGTCCCGTAATCCCGACTCTAGGCGCAGGAGCCGCGTCTTTCTCCCGTCTGAGAATATTTCCTTTGATCACAGTCTGCGCTCCATACCCATAGCTGATGGTATTGTCTGAGTGGTTTCCTTCTATTGAAATGCCGTACCCGTTAAAATTGGTCACAGAACTTGAAACATTCCCTATAAAATGGTTATTGCGAATGGATACATTGATCGGTTCTTCATAGTCAACATCGCCTTCGCCATATCCTTCTATGTCAATTCCGAATTTCGGCGCTGTTCCATTCCCCGTTCCGGCGCCTTCAATCACGCATTCCTCCACCGTAACCCTGTCACATCCGGTAATAGAAATGTTATTTCTCCTCGACCGCCGAACCTCACAGCGGCGGATGGTAATATGCTCTGACGTTCGATAATCATTATTTGTCTTTAATCCCCTTGGACTGACAATGATCCCGTCGCCGGTAAAATCCGAAATTTTGACATCATCAATGACAACATTCGAACAGCCTTCAATACATATGCCGAAGCCCCATTCATGGGTTGACCTTACCCCCGCGGACGCGTACGTATGCTCATCGCGTTCGCCGATAATTTGTCCTCCGGAAATGGTGATATTTTCTTGCTTGCCTACATAAAATGCGGAATAACCCCACGAACTGTTCGGGATGACTTTGATGATACACTCGGGGTCCATCACAATCTCAAGGTTGGCGGGAACCTTAATCCCCGCATGTCGAAACTTCTGATTAGGATCTGCTCCAAGCGTTCCGTCTATTAAATAGGTTCCCTTTGGAAACCAGACCGTATGATATCCTTTCGAAACAGCCATACTGAGGCACTGATTAATCAGTTCTGTTGAATCCGTTTTACCATCTCCTGAAATACCGAAATCCGCCGCATTTAATATGAATTCAGCCAATTGCGAGCCTCCTTCTCCATGATTACTATCATGATACTCACAAAGGCCCGATCCGCTTGCACATCTCTCTAAAATTTTATCAAAAAAATATAAAGGAATAGTTTTGTAAGAAAATCTTACGAAAAAGGACTTAATAATTAGGATAAAACCACTATTTTCATACATTTATAATTTTTCCATTATGGAACTATTTGAAATGCGTATAAATTATATTGACACAAGTATTATATAAGAATATGATTTTTATAATACACTTTTTTAAGAAAGGGTTTGGCTGACATGGCTTCGATTGATAACGAAAGTATCATCAAAAGCGTCCCGCAAAAAGGGTTCTTTGGTCACCCGCGGGGACTATTTACGCTATTTTTCACCGAATTTTGGGAGCGTTTCTCTTACTATGGAATGAGAGCAATCTTACTTTACTATTTGTATACAGAGACGGTAAACGGAGGGCTTGGCTTTGACAAAGGCACAGCGGTTGCCATTATGTCAATTTACGGATCACTCGTATACATGTCCACTATTATCGGCGGATGGCTCGCTGACCGGGTATTCGGAACCGCAAACACCGTGTTTTACGGCGGCATATTCATTATGTTCGGCCACATTGCACTCGCCTATCCGGGCAGCGCGACAGCATTCTATATCAGCATGGCACTTATCATTATCGGAACAGGCTTATTAAAACCAAACGTTTCAAGTGTGGTTGGAGATCTTTACACGAAAGAAGACCCGCGCCGCGACTCAGGTTTTAGTATTTTCTACATGGGGATTAACCTTGGCGGTTTACTTGCGCCGTTAATTGTCGGAACACTCGGACAGAAGTACAACTATCATCTTGGCTTCGGAGCTGCCGCAGTCGGAATGCTTCTCGGACTTATCGTATATGCTCTGACAAGAAAGAAAAACCTCGGGCTTGCAGGCTCAAATGTGCCGAATCCGCTGTCTAAAAAATCTGCGATTGGTACTGGAATCGGTGTTATCATTGTGGCGATCGCAGTGATTATTTCTGTACAAACAGGCGTGCTGACGGTCAATGGTTTCATCGACCTTGTCAGTATTCTCGGTATTTTGATTCCTATTGTTTATTTCATCATCATGTTTACAAGCAAAAAAGCGGACAAAACAGAAAAATCTCGTCTTGCCGCTTACATTCCTTTGTTTATCGGTGCTGTCATGTTCTGGGCCATTCAGGAACAGGGAGCGACCATTCTTGCGGTATACGCTGATGAACGCACAAGGCTTTCATTGGGCGGATTAGAACTTCAGTCATCTTGGTTCCAATCATTAAACCCATTGTTTGTCGTCATTTTCGCGCCAATTTTCGCGTGGCTATGGATGAAGCTTGGCAAACGCCAGCCGTCCACGCCAGTTAAATTCTCAATCGGAATTATTCTAGCCGGATTGTCATTTATCATTATGGTATTCCCGGCTATGCAAGGAAAAGAAGCACTCGTAAGCCCGCTTTGGCTCGTTCTCAGCTTCCTGCTTGTCGTGCTTGGAGAGCTGTGCCTGTCTCCAGTCGGTTTATCCGTGACAACGAAACTGGCGCCAGCTGCATTCTCTGCACAGACAATGAGTATGTGGTTTCTGACTAACGCAGCAGCCCAAGCGATCAATGCCCAAGTAGCCGGATTATTTGATAAAATTCCTGAAACAACTTACTTCGGCACCATCGGCTTGATTTCTATCGTACTTGGCGGCATTCTTCTGCTGCTTTCGCCGATTATCAAGCGTGCGATGAAAGGGGTCTTATAATAAGAAACAGCCCTCGGATTTTAGCCTGCGGGCTGTTTCTTATTTGTCCATCCTTTTGCTGAAGCTTTCCTAGGGCTTGCGGTTCTTCCAGCATCGGCTGATGGCCGCTACCCTCAAAAATAACCTTCTCCACATGGGAATATAAACCGTCAACAATATCCCACAGCGCAACAGGAGCGACCAGGTATTCATATCTTCTCCCTAATCCAATGTACACTGCATTTGAACATCTGCTAACCGCTGAATAAGACAAACCCGGCAAATGTATGGCCCCATCATTCATCAATGATCGGCATATTCGTGAAATCACCATTCCATAGAGCAGCATGCGGTCGCTCTTGATAAAAGCTTTTCGCCTCAGCGCTTCGTACACATGTGTACGAAGCGTCTCTCAGGATCTTTTTTGATGTCTTGCTGCAAATTCGCGATGTCTATTTCAAAGCGTTTCTTTCTCTCTAGACCGGCTGTTTCTAAGAAAACGATTCACTTTTTCGAGCTGTCTATATTACTGTTTTAATTCCTCAAGCGTCTTTTCCCATCTGTTCAGCACCTCATCAGGGCTGTGAAGCCGGATACGGACACCGGAAGTCAAATCAGCATATTTCGCAACGTCTTCCTTCACAGAAACGACGCGGCAGGCAAAACGTTCTCTGTCATATTCGGCTTCTTTCAAAGGCGGCAAAAGCTCACATTGCAGCTTTACATAATGGGCTGATCCCTTCCACCATGCCGTGAACTGCGCTTTTCCTGTCCGAAGAATGTTGGCGGCAGTCACTGTGTTTTTCCACAAAGCGATTCGGATATCTGTCCGGCTTAGAGCGATGATTTCTCCCACGCTGATCATAGCGGCGTGCGGCCAGCCATCCTCCGATACCGTTTGCAGAACGAAAGCCTCCTGCTGCTTCTCCTTCAGGCGATTCCCGTCAAGCAGCTCAAAGAGACGGTCTGATATACAACTCACGCTGATCAGGCCTTTCGTTCCGGCACAGCCGGAACTTCAATTGCTGATTCAGTTTCCTTCGGATTAATTTTAAACGCCGGATTGTATTTCGCGGGATTTGTCATGCTTTCCGGCTCACAGGATCTCCATGTAAAAAAGCATGTTTGGCACCGATAAACTTCCCAGGCGCCTTCTACAGGCGATTTGCTCATGATTTCTCCCTTTTTTGAATCGCATCGAGGACATGTATGCATGTCGATCATCCTTTCCTTATTTATTCATCAAGTCCATTAGTTTTTGTTCCCATTCTTTCGTTGTTAATGGTGAATCAAGCGGCTGTGAATAGTGGCCTCTTGTTTCTGGCGCAGTAGGTGTAGTGGCGTCCAGAATCATTTTATGAGTGATTCCTGATGGGTTAGATCCCGGGTCAAGCGGCAGGACAGATAATTCCGGGATGATGACCGCATCGTGTTTCGGATGCATTTTGGTCGAAAGCGCCCACATGACCTGCGGAAGGTTGAATGGATCGACATCCTCGTCAACGACAATGACCATTTTGCAGTAGCCAAGTCCGTGCGGTGTTGTGAGTGCGCGCATGCCGACCGCTTTCGCAAATCCGCCATAGCGGGTTTTTGTGGAAACAATCGCGATTAAACCGTGTGTGTACATGGCGTTCACAGCCACAATTTCATTCGGATATGCTTCTTTTAACTGCTGATAAAGCGGCACACAAGTGTTAATGCCAATCATGTAATCGCATTCTGTCCAAGGCATGCCTAAGTATAAATGTTCAAAAATCGGATTGTTTCTGTGATATACGCGTTTAATTTTGATAATCGGCATGCTGCGGCCGCCGGAATAATGGCCTGTGAACTCACCGAACGGGCCTTCATACTCACGTTCTCCGGCAATGATTTCACCTTCAAGCACCACTTCGGCGCCCCCTGGAACATCTAGATCGGACAGCTTTGATTTCACAATGCGATAAGGTTCGCCTTGAATCGCGCCCGCCATTTCGTATTCTGATTGATCATAAAGAAGCGGAGTCGATGCCGCCGTTGTAATGACCGGCTCACAGCCGAGTGCAATGGTGACTGGAAGATTGACCCCGCGTTCTTCAGCTTGGCGCAGATGGACCGCAATATCGTGCTGCGGTACAGGCTGAATGCCGAGGCGGTCTTTTCCTTTGACCTGCATTCTGTAAATGCCGACGTTTTGTTTGCCGAAGTTGTCTGGGTCTTCGAGATCGCGGGAAATGACACACGCTTTGTCTAAATAGTAGCCGCCGTCTCCTTGGTTAATTCTGAAAAGAGGCAGTATATCGAACAAATTGATGTCTTCGGTGATTTCATTTTCATGAAACGGCGCTGTTTCCTCACGTTTGACCGGCATCGGAAACTGTTCATAACGCTTTGCGAATTCAAAAAACTGTTCTTTAACCGGCGTGTCTTTCGGCATGCCGAGCATCATCGCATGGTTCGGCCAGGAACCGATCACATTCATCGCAATTTGCGCGTTATTGTAGCCGTAAATGTTATTGAATAAAAGCGCCGGGCTTTTATCGCCAAGATTGCTGGCTGCTCGTGCCGCGGCCCCTAAATCCGGCTCCGGCTTTACCTCTTCATTCACTGTCAGCAGCTGTCCTTCTTTGTCAAGGGCAGCGAGAAATTCTCTGAAATCTTGATAAGCCATGGTCAAGCTCCTCCTTTTTGTTTTTCAATCCCATTCCAGCGTTTCGCTTCAGGAAGGCGAATGCCAAATTGGTCCAACGTTCTGAAGACAATATGGTCGACCATTTCCTCTAAGCTGCCCGGCTGATTATAAAATGCCGGCATCGGAGGAAGAATGATGGCGCCCATTTTCGTAAGCGCTAGCATATTTTCGAGATGAATCTGGTTTAAAGGCGTCTCTCTCGTTAAGAGGACGAGTTTTTTTCTCTCCTTGAGCATGACATCCGCCGCACGTGTCAGCAGATTATCCGCCATCCCGGTGCGAATGCTTGCGAGTGATTTCATGCTGCATGGCGCAACAATCATTCCATCGGTATCAAACGACCCGCTTGAAATGGCTGCCGCCTGGTCCTTATGCGAATAAGTGTATGTAGCCAGTTGTTCCACTTCTTTTAATGTACAGCCTGTTTCGTGTTTGATCGTGACGTTCGCCCAAGGAGACACAACGAGATGGGTTTCCACTTCGGCGGCCTTCAGCCACTCCAGCAGCCTGACTCCGAAAATGGCCCCTGTTGCCCCTGTCATTCCGACAACGAGTTTCACTTTGCCCCCTCCTTTACGCTTGAATTGTGCTTTCATTTCCATCATACTCCTGATATATCCATATGATAAATATCTGTTAAATCTATATTTAATACCCAAAAGGTATAAGTGAGGAGGCGCTATTTTTTTGGACATTCGACAGCTTCGATATTTCATTACCATCGCCCAAGAAAAGAAAATCACATCCGCCGCCAAAAAGCTTCACATGGCGCAGCCGCCTTTAAGCAGACAGCTGAAGCAGCTGGAGGATGAGCTTGGTGTCGTTCTCTTTGATCGGAATAAGAAAAAACAAATGTCGCTAACATATGAAGGAACTGTTTTCCTGAAAAGAGCCAAGGAGATTCTGCACAGGTTTGAAGATGCAGTCATCGAGGTACAAGAGCTGAAGGAGGAGGTAGCCGGCACGCTGGCCGTGGGTTCAACGATCTATTGCGCAGCTCTGATGCTTGAAAAAGTAACACAGATCAAAGAGAGATACCCTCACCTCACCTTTAATATCTGGGAGAATGAGCCCGCGACGCTGCTAGAGCTGCTGGAAAGCCGTCAAATCGATGCGGCGGTCACGACGACAATGATCAAAAGCGACACGGTTCAATTCAAACAGCTTGATGACATTCCATGTGTGCTCGTGCTTTCCGATGAAGCCGGATATACGTGCGGGGACACCATTAAAATGGAAGATATCCCTTCCTTTCCGCTGATTCTGCTGCGGCCTGTCAACGGAAAAGGCGTCTATAATCAGGTCATGAATGAATTTCATCGTTTGAATCTGGAGCCGCGCATTGTTTGCGAATGCCACGATTCCGCAACTTTGCTCAGTCTCGTCTCATCCGGATTCGGCGCTTCCATTCTGCCCGTTACGATGATTCCCGTTCATATGAGGAATCACGTTCATACCGTTCATATCGAAGACAATCCCTTTATTATGACACCGGCTGTCATGTGGAGAACGGACAGTTATTTGCCAAAACCGGCACATCAATTTTTGGGTTTATTTTAAAAGATTTTGCCTTATGAAAACCAAATACTTGACTCATACTAAAAAAAAGTTATCCTTTAGATTTGTAAGCTAATTTTTTATTTCAATAAAATCAACCAGAAAAGTGGGGAATAAGATGAAAAAAGCATTAATGGCTTTATTCATGGTCGTAAGCATTGCAGTTCTCGCAGCTTGCGGAGCAGGAAATGATAATCAGTCAAAAGATAACGCCAAAGACGGCGATCTTTGGGCTTCAATTAAGAAAAAAGGTGTGCTGACAGTCGGTACGGAAGGAACATATGAACCGTTCACTTTCCACGACAAAGACACGGACAAGCTGACTGGCTATGATGTGGAAGTCATCACAGAAGCCGCAAAACGCCTAGGGCTGAAAGTCGATTTTAAGGAAACACAATGGGACAGTATGTTTGCCGGCCTGAATTCCAAACGGTTTGACGTTATTGCCAACCAAGTCGGAAAAACAGACCGTGAAGACAAATACGATTTCTCTGATAAATACACAACATCAAGAGCTGTTGTCGTGACAAAAAAAGACAACAACGACATTAAGTCTGAAGCAGATGTAAAAGGAAAAACATCAGCTCAATCACTGACAAGCAACTACAACAAATTAGCTACAGATGCCGGCGCGAAAGTTGAAGGCGTTGAAGGCTTGGCACAATCCCTTCAGCTCATCCAGCAAGGCCGCGTCGATATGACATACAACGATAAACTTGCTGTATTGAACTACTTAAAAACATCAGACAACAAAAACGTGAAAATCGCGTTTGAAACAGGTGATCCGCAGTCAACCTATTTCGCGTTCCGCAAAGGAAGCGGCGAGGTTGTGGATCAAGTCAACAAAGCATTAAAAGAAATGAAAGAGGACGGGACTCTTTCTAACATTTCTAAAAAATGGTTCGGCGAAGATGTTTCTAAATAATCTGCCGGCATTGACGCTTGGCACGGCGATCCCGTGGGATCTGGTGCAGCAGTCATTCTGGCCGATACTTTCAGGGGGAATCTACTATACGATTCCCCTTACCATTCTTTCCTTTATATTTGGAATGATCATCGCGCTGGTTACAGCGCTTGCCAGAATGTCGAAAGTGAGACCTTTGAGATGGGTGTTCAGCGTATACGTATCCGCGATACGCGGCACTCCTCTTCTCGTTCAATTGTTCATCATTTTCTATCTGTTCCCGGCTTTTAACATCACATTAGATCCATTTCCAAGCGCAGTGATCGCTTTTTCATTAAACGTCGGCGCCTATGCATCTGAAATTATCCGGGCATCTATTTTATCCGTGCCGAAAGGGCAATGGGAAGCCGGCTACACGATCGGCATGACACATCAGAAAACGCTGTTCCGCGTCATTTTGCCGCAGGCGTTTCGGGTGTCGATCCCGCCATTATCCAATACCTTTATCAGCCTGATCAAAGATACATCCCTCGCCTCTCAGATTCTGGTCGCTGAGCTGTTCAGAAAAGCCCAGGAAATCGGCGCGCGGAATCTTGATCAAATTTTAGTGATCTATATTGAAGCAGCCTTTATTTATTGGATGATCTGCTTCCTGCTTTCACTCGTCCAGCATGTCATCGAACGGCGTCTTGACCGCTACGTGGCCAAATAAGGAGGTTCCGAGTATGCTTACCGTTACAGGATTAAACAAATCATTCGGTGAAAATGAAATTTTAAAAAAGATAGATATGAAGATTGAAAAAGGGAAAGTCATCGCTATACTTGGGCCTTCAGGTTCTGGGAAAACAACGCTGCTCCGCTGCCTGAACGCGCTGGAGATCCCCAATCGCGGGGAACTTGCATTTGAAGATTTCTCTATCGATTTCTCCAAAAAGGTGAAACAGGCGGATATCCTTCGGCTTCGCCGGAAATCCGGAATGGTGTTTCAGGCGTATCACCTGTTCCCGCACCGCACAGCTCTTGAGAACGTGATGGAGGGCCCTGTTCAGGTGCAAAAACGGAACAAAGAGGAAGTCAGAAAAGAAGCGATTCAGCTACTTGATAAAGTCGGATTGAAGGACAAAATGGATTTATATCCGTTCCAGCTTTCCGGAGGACAGCAGCAGCGCGTCGGCATCGCCCGCGCTCTGGCGATTCAGCCTGAGCTCATGCTGTTTGACGAACCGACCTCAGCGCTTGACCCCGAACTTGTCGGAGAGGTGCTGAAGGTGATCAAGGATTTGGCCAATGAAGGGTGGACCATGGCTGTCGTGACCCACGAAATCAAGTTCGCCCAGGATGTGGCCGACGAAGTCGTCTTCATCGACGGCGGCGTCATCGTGGAACAGGGACCGCCGGAGCAAATCTTCTCCGCACCAAAAGAAGAACGGACGCAGCGGTTCTTGAACCGGATTTTGAACCCGTTGTAAAAAGAAAAACAGGGCGTCAGCGCCCTGTTTCAGATTGTTGAC
Organism: Bacillus vallismortis; assembly: GCF_040784915.1. GTDB lineage: Bacteria > Bacillota > Bacilli > Bacillales > Bacillaceae > Bacillus > Bacillus subtilis_G. Next base: position 417,382 of record NZ_CP160797.1, on the reverse strand, counting down.
AAAATCCTAAAACGATTTTCGTTTTAGGATTTTGTCATTTTCAGCGTGATTGAAAACCTTTGAAGTCTAGGAAGGGCGAGCATTGGAGCACAGCGAATTTTAAATTCGTGAGCACCGAAGCGCAGGCCTGACAACGAATGCAAGGGTTTGCCAACACGCTGAAACAGGGCGCCTGCGGCGGCCCTGTTTTTTTGTTGATCCCCATTCGCCTATTCCGCCCTTTTGTCAGATGTGCTACAATGACACTCGACTGATTTTTACGAAAGAAGGGACCTCACGTGAAGCGAGAACTTGTGCTGCGCTGGACATTTTATTTTGCCGGTTTGATCATTTTGGCTTTTGGTATATCCTTGACGATAAAAGGAAAAGCACTCGGCATAAGTCCATGGGATGCATTTCATTACGGCCTGTTTCAACACTTCGGGCTTACCGTCGGCCAGTGGTCCATCATTATTGGAGCGCTCATCGTCGGATTAACGTCATTGTTTACGAGGGTTTGGCCAAAAATTGGCGCAATCCTGAACATGGTGCTCATTGGTGTTTTTATAGATTTTTTCAATTTTCTCCTGCCTGCCCCCTCCACTTATACGGGCTCCGTCATTGTCTTCTCTCTCGGCGTTTTGCTGATCGGCTACGGCGTCGGTGTTTATGTATCAGCAGGCCTTGGCGCGGGGCCGCGTGATTCACTGATGATGCTGATTACAGAAAAAACCGGCTGGAATGTGCAATGGGTGCGGAACGGCATGGAAATAACAATCTTGTTTGCGGCTTGGGGCATGGGCGGCCCGATCGGAGTAGGTACTATTTTGACCGCTATCCTCACCGGTATCATTTTGCGCTTTTCATTGCCGCAGTCAATTCAGCTTCTGAATTATGCTGTGGCAAGGCGGACAGCCGCTGTTAAAGCATCTCCGCCTCTGCATTAATCTTTAAACGGACCAGTTCAATGGCCCGTTTTTTTGTTTTCACTCATGTTTTGCAGGCTTGTCTCATAGATTGATACTATCTCTGATGAAAGAGAAATACTAGAGACGGAAGGTATCATGATGGAAGCTCTCCAACACTTTGCAAGACGCTCCTTCAGCATATTGCTCTTTTTCTTTTTACTGTACTGTTTTATTCTGCTTGAACCTAATAAGCTGTCTTTTTCTATTCCGGTTTCACTGCTGAATGTGAATACCATTTTCCTGAGTATTTTGCTAGAATCCATTCCATTTATCATGCTCGGCATCTTTTTTTCTTCTTGCATTGAATTCTTTGCCTCAGATGAATGGATGACCAAATGGATCGTCAAAAACCCGTATGGCGCGATAGGGTCCGCTGTCGTCATCAGTATTCTTTCCCCTGTATGTGAGTGTGCTGTCATTCCGGTGGTGCGCCGGCTCATTCAAAAAGGGCTTCCGCTTCACGTCGGCGCTGTTATCTTAGTTGGAGCCCCTATATTAAATCCGATTGTCATCCTCTCCACCTACTATGCCTTCAGCAAGCATTTGGAAATTGTGTACGCGAGGATTGGGCTCGCCGTCGTCATTTGTATCATCATCGGGCTCATGATGTATTGGATATTCGGAAACAAGAACATGCTAAAAACCCATAAAACAGCTGCCTTGCCGGAACACAGTCATCAGCAGCAAGGAAAACGCTTGAAACCTATCGTCACCCATGCTGTTGAAGAGTTTTTCGATATGGGCCGCTATTTGATCATGGGCGCATTTATCGCCAGTCTGTTTCAAACGTTTTTAAACCGCGGATCTCTCGCTGAGCTGGGGACAAGCGATCTGTCTGGTTCCGCTGTCATGATGGGATTGGCATTTGTCCTGTCACTTTGCTCACATGCGGATGCGTTTGTCGCATCTACTTTTTCAGGCACCTATTCTCACGCTTCCCTCCTCTCCTTCATGCTGTACGGCCCGATGTTAGATTTAAAAAATACGTTTGTGTATGCTTCATTTTTCAAAAAACGCTTTGTGCTTGTATTTTTTGTTGTCATTTCAGCTTCAGTTCTTGCAATAGCCTGGCTTTATGGTTTGATTACCTCATAAAGGATGAGTAAGATGAGACAAAATAAACCGTATTCTTTTGATGCTGTTGTGCGTGGGCTTCTATTAATCGGCTTTGCTTTAATGGCATTTAAACTTTATCTGACAGGACATATTTTGCATTTCATTTCTCCGCGTATGCTTTGGTTTACGAAGTTCTTTATTGTAGCTGCTTTTGCGCTTGGCATACTGTCATTGATCTGGAGAAAACAAGATAGTCCGCACGTGTGCTGCGCATGTGCAAGCAGTCAAACACATTCTCCGTCTCACCCATGGCTGTACAGCTTTTTTCTGATCCCTATCATGACCGGTTTCCTTTTTCCTAACCATGTGCTGACAAAGGAAGTCGCACAGAACAGAATCTTCTCAGCAAACAGTGCCAAGAGTCCGGAAGAGATGAAATCTGATGCTCAAACGCAATCCACTGATGAAGCAGGGACGGCTGCGGTACTGCCAAGCGGGTATGAAAAAGAACTGGCGCGGGAGCTGGAGGGGAAGAATGTCATTCCGATTTCAGATAAGTATTATGTTCCAATCGTCAATCTATTGCTGGAGAATGCAGAAGCGTATGCAGGAAAAGAGATCAGCATGAAAGGATTTGTCTATTATGATGAACAGCTGAATCACTATATCGTTGGACGTTACGGGATATCCTGCTGCATTGCGGATGCCGCGGTTTACGGACTGCCGGCTTCTTTCTCAGAAAATAAAGAGATAAAGGAAGGCGACTGGGTTCAGATCACTGGAAGGCTTGATCTATTCCATAAAAACGGCGAACAGCTTCCCATCGTTTCTGTCACACAAGCGGAAACGATCGATACGCCCAAAAACCCCTATGTATATGAGATCATCGAGGATCTTACTCCGAAGTAAAACAAAATATGATAGGATAGTTTTGACAATCTTTTGCAGACGGAGGATCTAGAATGAAGATTTACGGAATTTATATGGACCGCCCGCTTTCACAGGAAGAGACTGAACGGTTCATGTCATTCGTATCACCTGAAAAACGGGAGAAATGCCGGAGATTTTATCATAAAGAAGATGCTCACCGCACCCTGCTGGGAGATGTGCTCGTTCGCTCAGTCATCAGCGGACAGTATCAGCTGGACAAATCCGGTATCCGCTTCAGCGCGCAGGAATATGGGAAGCCCTGCATCCCTGATCTTCCTGACGCCCATTTCAACATTTCGCACTCCGGCCGCTGGATCATTTGCGCGTTTGATTCACAGCCGATCGGCATCGATATTGAAAAAACGAAACCGATCAGCCTCGACATCGCCAAACGTTTCTTTTCAAAAACGGAGTACAGCGATCTTTCAGCCAAAAATAAAGACGAGCAGACAGACTATTTTTATCATCTATGGTCAATGAAAGAAAGCTTTATTAAACAGGAAGGCAAAGGCTTATCGCTTCCGCTTGATTCCTTTTCGGTGCGCCTGCATCAGGATGGACGGGTATCCATTGAGCTTCCGGACAGCCATTCACCATGCTATATCAAAACCTATGAGGTGGATCCCGGCTACAAAATGGCCGTATGCGCCGCGCACTGTGATTTCCCTAAGGATATCACAATGGTCTCGTACGAAGCGCTTTTATAGATGGCTCATCAGCAGCTTGACGCCGCGTTCAATTTCTTCCGTTTTGACATTGGAAATATTGATTTTTAATAGATTTTCTTTTGGATAATCTGTTAAATAATGACGATCTATCGCCTCAAGGAGAACCCCTTGTTGTTTCAGCCTTTGCATCACTCTTGAGGCCGGCAGATCGGGAGGAAGCACCAGATGGGTATGCATGCAGGGCGCCTGCCCGCTGGAAAACGCAAAACGTCCGCTTCCCAGCTGTCTGTGCGTTTGAATGGCTTGATGAAGCCTCATTGATCGTTCCTTATAGGATTCTCGGATTTTGTCTTTATGCCGGCTGAACATTCCGCTTTTGATATAAATTTCTAACGCTGCTTGAGAAATCACAGAGCTGTCGATGTCGTTCAGCTTTTTATACGTGTGAAACGTGTCAGTCAGCGCATCCGGCAAAACAGCGGCCCCTACGCGAAGGCCTGGAAACATCATTTTTGAGAAACTTTTTAGATAGATGACACGCGAGGACAGATCATATGCGTACAGCGGATCTGCCTTTTTGTTTTCCTCCAGATCACCGAGATAATCATCCTCAACGAGATAGACATCATACGTTTCCGCCAGTCTTACAAGCTCTTGTTTATCACGCTCTGACAAAGAGCAGCCAAGCGGGTTATGGAAGCGCGGCATCGTATAAAACAATTTGATCGATTTTGTCTGAAACAGCCGCTCAATCTCGGTGATATCAAGCCCCTCTTCCGTTCTTTTCACTCCGATGGCGGGTATCCCAAGCGCCTCAAGCTGTTCAACCATCAAATGATAGCCAGGCTGTTCAATGGCGATCTTCTCTTTCCCATTTGGAAATGGCATGGTGCAAAGCAGGGATAATGCCTGCTGGACACCTGATGTAATGAAAATGTGCCGTTCGTCCGCAAATACCTGCTGATTGGCCAACAGTTTTTGGAGTACACGAATAAGCGACGGAAGCCCCTTTGGCGTCCCATAAATAAACAAATCGTTTTTGTATGTATCAATCGCTTTGTTGATACAGTGCTGAAAATCAAGATACGGAAACACATCGGGGTCCGGCGCCGATGTCACAAAGTCGATGGGGCCCGGCTGCCCGCTTTTTAAATTACCCATCTTTTTCACAATGTAATAGCCGCTTTTTGGAACGGAATAGATGAGGTGGCGCTTTTCCAGCTCCTGCAGCGCGCGGATCACTGTGCTGTTGCTGACTTGATAGCGGGCGGACAGCTGTCGGATGGACGGAAGCCTGTCTCCTTCTTGATATGCGCTGCTTTGCATCATCTCCTCTATCCTCGTCAATAGAGTCATATATTTCTCCATGCGTTCTCCCCCTGTTTTTGTACCGGTACAGTTCATTGTTTTTCTCATTGTACCCTTCTGCTCACAGCCATACAATAAAAGGAGCGACCGGCGCTGCAAATCAGGTAAAGGAGCACCTTCCATTATGTTTAAAAATCAGCAAACCTCCGCTTATATGGCGGCTATCTTATATTCGTTCATTATCGGTTTATCCTTTTTATTCGTAAAAATCGCACTGCAAACAGCCGAACCGTTTGATATTCTCGCGCACCGGTTCACCATTGCGTTTGCCGCGGCCACTGTACCCGTCTTATTCGGCTGGGTAAAGCTATCAATCCGTGTAAAAGACGTCATTGCCATTTTGCCGCTCGCCCTGCTGTACCCGGCGTTGTTTTTCAGCTTTCAGGCATTCGGCCTTGTGCACTCGTCCTCCTCTGAAGCGGGAATTATTCAGGCAGCCATTCCGATTTTCACAATGGTCTTAGCCAGTTATATATTAAAAGAACGCTCCACGTGGATGCAGAAGGGTTTCACGGTTTTATCCGTTGCCGGCGTTATGTTTATTTTTGTGATGAAAGGCGTCGATGTGGAATCAGCGAGCTTAAAAGGATCTTTGCTGATCCTTTTGTCAGCTTTGTCCTCCGCGATGTATAATACCGCCGCCAGAAAAATGACGCAGCGGTTCAAGCTGACCGAGCTCACCTACATCATGTCAGCCATCGGCTTTGTCGTCTTCAACGCCATCGCCCTTGTTCGCCACGGCGCGGCTGGAACTGTCAGCACTTATTTTCAGCCATTCCAGGAGCCCGGCTTTGTTCTCGCCATTGTGTATTTGGGCGTGCTGTCTTCACTCGTCACTTCGTTTCTGTCCAACTATACACTTTCGAGGATTGAGGCGTTTAAAATGAGCGCTTTTAGTCATGTGTCCACCATCGTGACGATGATTGCGGGCGTGGTGATTCTAAACGAAACTCTTGCCTGGTATCATCTTGTTGGAGCCGTTTGTATTATGATTGGCGTGGTGGGGAGCAATACGAATCTGCAGAAAAAGACAAATCACCATAGGGCCCCTGCAAAAAAATGAGAAATTATGCTAGACTGAAAGGAAAAACATGGTTTGAGGTGTAAGTGTACTGTATGATTCAATACGCTAGTGAAAGTATTAATCTTCCAGGAGAAATTACTTTTAAAGACGTAAGAGAAATCTTTTTTTATCAACTCGGAAAAATCTCATTCTTTTACTTTCTGTTGTTTTGCGCCATTTTTGCTGCAGTTCATTTCATTAACGGATGGCCCCGTATTGTTTATGGCAGCGACGCGCTTAACTTGTTTATGAATAGTATTTTGATTATCGTGATGTCAGTTCTGTTTACACTACTGCTCCTCCTTCTTCTATATGTAAAGTTTTCTAGAGCATACAAGAAGAACGAACGGATTAAATCCAATAGAACATATACCCTCAATCAAGAAGGAATCCGTATATGTTCTAAAAAGTATGACCTCATTTTTCATTGGAATGAAATCACGGCTGTTTTCGAATATAAGAATATCTTCCGGATCAATACATCCAGCAGCCAATATATTGCGATACCAAAACATTTTTTTCATTCCAAAGAGGAGCTGAACAGATTCCGAGGAATTATCCTTAATCATACCGAAACAAAAAAAGTAAAATTCAAAAAGGATCAGCGCTGATAGTGCTGATCCCTTTATATTGATTGATGCGTTTCTTTTGCCTTCTGTTTATCTAAAAACGGCATCAGCTCTATTCCAGCCGATACACCTACAAACACGATGCACACAACAACAATCAGCAGATAATCATGGGCCATGTCAAAAAACAACCCGCCCGCATACACGCTGAGAGCCCCGGCGATCTGATGAATAAAGAAATTGATGCCTAACAGCGAGCCGATCAATCCTGCTTGATAGCTTTCTGAAATAGACGCCGCGGTCAGCGGGATTACACCTGTGTAACTGAGCCCGAATAACAGGATAAAACTGAAGTACCAAAGTTCGCTGTGATGGATTCCGAGAATGGGAATGAGCAAACAAATCAGACTGAGCAGCCGAATGAAAAATAAGATGGATAACATCATGCTTCTGCTGCCGAGGAGATCTGACAGCCAGCCCGCCAGTAATCCGCCAATGATAATAAACGCCCCGAACGCGGCCATCATTCCGTTGACATGAGAGACATGCGCATCCTTCAGCATCGGAACGAGATGAGCATCAATGATTCCCATTGTAAATCCGCATGTAAACACGCCGAAGTACAGGACATGAATGAAACGGGACTGCTTTACCACGTCCCAAAATCCCCGCCAGTCATAAGATTTTTTCACTGACGGCGCTTGCACATGTGGCGGGTGCTTCATCCCGAAGGCAAGGAGCGGCAGCAGAACAGCAGCCATGACGATGCCCAATATCGTATAGGTGTTTTGCCAGCCGGCATGATACGGAGCCGCGGCCCAAATGGGCGAGAGCAGCAGCAGGCCCGCTGAGTTGGCATTGGTCAAAATAGCGAGCGCCAGGCCTTTGTGTGTGTCAAACCAGCGACTGATGAAATACTGGGTCGTCACGCCAACCGCACACGAATAGCCGATTCCGCCGAGCACTCCGTAAATGGCAGAAAACACATGAACATTCGGTGAATACGGAAGCACCAAAAAACTTACGCTGACGCAAACAGCTCCGAGCGCCATAATTTTTCTGACGCTGAACCGGTCAATAAAAAAACCGACAAAAAACTGAACGATGCCCGTTGTAATCATAAAAATGCTGACTGAAACCGAGATCAGCGACCTGTCGGCATGGAAGGTATCCGCCATTGGCAGCATAAAAAATTGAAAGGAATTTCTGAATGAGTTCATTCCGATGGCGAAAACAAACGTAAACAGCAATACAAACCATTTCATCTTGGGAGACGCGTGCATGCTTCGGCCTTCCTTTGTTTGAGTATTGCGCCTATTATATCATGTAAAAATTGACATTCCATGCAAAAAAAGCGGAACAGCCAGCGCTGTCCGCTTTTGATCATGATTGAATGATCGGATGCTGATTCAAGATCGCAAAAATCCGTTCTGCCACTTCTTCCGTATGTGACAGCAGAAACATGTGCCCGCCGCCAAATTCATGGAATGTGATGTCTTTCGCCCACTTCTTCCAGCCTTCCGCATCCCTAATGCATTTTTCATCATCAAGCCCGTTAAAGACATGAACAGGTGATTGGATTGGGGCGACATCGTGAAGCTCAAATTGCTCAAGAGCCCGGTAATCTGATCTGAAGGAAGGCAGAAAAAAGGACATGACTTCCTTGTTTTCAACGAGCTCCGCGGGCATCCCGCCTAATTTGATAATATGATCGAGAAATTGATCATCAGGCAGATGCGACACTTTCTTCCGCTGAATATGCGGCGGCTGTATCGCAGAAATGATCACCGCCTGAGGAAAGATGCCTTCACGCTCCAGCTTTTGCGCCAGCCTGAAGGTGATCATTCCGCCCATACTGTGTCCGAACAGCACAAACGGCCGATCAGGACGAAGGTTTAATTCTTGCTTGTACAAATCGGTCAGCTTTTCAAGATCCTCAACGGCTGACGTTTGATTCGTGCCGTGTCCCGGCGGCTCGGCAGCGAGCATCTCACACTCCCCTTGCAAAAAAGCATGGAGAGGGCGAAATGATGCCGAGTAGCCGCCGGCAAACGGAAAACAGATGAGCTGCGTTTTTTCCGACGCATCAAATGATTTGAAGAGCTGGCTCATTGGCCGTCTCCTCCTTTCACACTTCATTTAAGAAACCGTTATGGTTTGTGTATTAAGAAATTCGAGCAAAATTCCGGCATTCCTGTCTAGCGTTTCCCCCTGCAGCATTTCAGCGTGTGTTCCAAAACCTCTTTTCACACGGTAAGCACCTGTTGTGGCCTCTTCCCACGATGCAAGCCATTCCGGCATGTCAAAATCAACGCCGGAAGTCAGCAGATCAATATCCGCTTTCACCTGTCCTGTGCTGATCAGGTTCACGTAGTACGAGTAAAAAGCGTGTGTTTTTTGCTTGAGGCCTTGTTTGACGGCTTCGCTGTTGAGCGCTTCATTGTCCCGGTTGACATTCATCAGGACTTCGACATCACTTTCAACCGTGCGCCCGTCCAGATCGCTGACACCTTGTTTTTTATAGGAATCCACCATGATGATCCGCTGAACTATACGGCCTTGTTCCTCAAGCCTTTTGGCAGCTTCAAACGCCAGGCTGCATCCCGCTGAATATCCAAACAATGTTAAAGGCCCTTCCGGCTGAAGCTTCTGGATCAAATCCGCATAGCGGTCAAGCCGGTTTTCCTCCTCAATGAAATCAAAGGCGCACAGTTTATATGACGGCAGGCGGCTGGCCAGGTTTTGGTACATGAGGCCATAGCCCAATACCGGCGGGAATGCGAAAATGATCTGATCTTCCTGATCGGGATTCATGACCGTTACATCCTGCAATCCATCTGAGCCCCCGTTTTTCAAATATGCTGAGATGCCGGCGATCGTCGGTGCATCAAACAAAAGCTTCACCGGTAGATCAATCCCGAGCTCTTTCTTAATGCGGGAAGCGGCGGTCATTGCCTTTAAGGAGTGCCCGCCGAGCGCAAAGAAATCGTCATGAATGCCGATCTGCTGTCTGCTGAGAACTTCAGACCAGATTTGCGCGATCGTTTCTTCCGTCTCGTCTCGGGGCCCGATCCATTCTTCCGCCAGCTGATCCTGATCCGGTTTTGGCAGCAGCCGTTTATTGACCTTTCCATTTGTTGTTAAAGGAAGCTCGTCCAAGAACGTAAAGGTTTGCGGCACCATGTAAGCAGGAAGCTGTTTTTTCAGATTCGCCTTTACGTCCCTAACTGAAAGCTGCGTTCGGTTCACGAGGTAAGCGTTGATTGACGCATCGCCAGACTCATGGCGGTCCGCCACAACGACCGCATCTTTCACACCCGGGTATTCCTGCAGGTGTTTTTCGATTTCTTCAAGTTCAATCCGGTGTCCGCGTATTTTGATCTGGTCGTCAATACGGCCGGCGTATTCAATCGTTCCATCCGGCAGCCAGCGTGCTAAGTCCCCTGTGCGGTAAAGTGTTTCTCCCGGCTTAAACGGGTTCGTGATAAACTTTTGCTTCGTCAGGTCATGACGGTTTAGATACCCTTTTGATACGCCCATTCCGCTGATGCACAGTTCACCAACCGCTCCGAATGGCTGGAGCTGATTTTGCTCATTGAGAATATAAACACTGGCATTGCTGATCGGCTTTCCGATCGGCAATGAGGAAATGGAATCCGGTATATCATGTACAACGTGAGCTGTCGCAAATACCGTGCCCTCAGTAGGCCCGTAGCAGTTAATCAGCTTGCCCGGCCCCATGATCCGCAGCGCTTTTCTGACGTGAGGCACTGACGCCCGCTCCCCGCCGAATAATACGCAGCGAAGCCCCTTCATCCAATCCTCTCCCGCATCGGTGAGTAGGTTAAATAGTGCGGTTGTCGCAAACATGACATTGACATTCTCTTGATGGATCAGATTGGTTAGACGTTCTGTATCAAGCAGCGTTTGTTCATCTGCGATCATCAGCCGTGCCGCATTCAGTATTGAAGCGTAGAAATCAAAGGTAAATGCGTCAAAGGCGTAATTCGAAACAGATAAGAACGTATCTTTTTCAGAAAATGCCATGTAGTCTACATGCTTGACCAATCCTTGAATATTGGCATGAGTGGTGATATTGCCCTTCGGCTTTCCGGTTGTGCCGGACGTGTACATGATATATGCCGGGTCATCGGGTTCAATCGCGATTGCAGGGTCGCTTGCCTGTTCCTCAAACCGAGTTTGATCGTCGATGAAGAGCGTTGTTCCTGTATACGGCAGCTGAGCCGCTTTTTCTTTCATCTCCTGATGTGTCAGCAGGCAGGCTGCCGCGCTGTCAGTCAGCATATACGAAATTCGGTCCTCCGGCAGCTTCGGATCAACCGGCAGATAAGCTGCTCCCGCTTTTAATACGCCGAGAATGCCGATCACCAGTTCAAGCGAACGCTTCGTATACAACGCTACAACGGAGCCTTTGCCCGCGCCTTGCTTTTGCAAACGGCGTGCAAGGCGGTTCGCTTCCTCATCTAATTCGCGATAGGACAGCGTCTGGCCGGAATACGTAAGCGCCGGTGCATCCGGATTGACGTTCACCGCTTCCTTGAACCACTCCGTCAGAGGCTTTGCCTCATGAGTTTGAGCCGGCGGGTTTAAGCCGGTTAGTAAAAACGCTCTCTCCTTTTCGTCAACAAGGCTGATCGTGCTGACTGGCTGATCCGGCTTCTCAATCAGCTGCTGAATCGCGGTGAGAAGCTGAGATTTCAAGCGCAGGATAAACGCCTCATCAAACACATTCTCATTATAGGCAAGCTTTATCAGCATCTCATCCCCCGGAGAAGCCATCAGATTGAGATCATAATTCGACTTCTCAAAAACATGTACATCCTCCATCTCAAAGCCGTTTTCACTGTTTTCTTCATTTTTCGCATCCTGAAGCGGATAATTTTCAAAGACAATGATGTGGTCAATCAGTTTTGGCTGATCGGCCTGAGTTTGGATGTCATAAAGCGGCACATATTGATGCGGCTCGGACTGAAGCGATTGCTCCTGCAGCTGCTTGAGCAAACCGTTAAATGTGAGATCCTCAGACAATTTCACACGGCTCGGGACAACGTTGATAAACAGCCCGACCATATGTTCAACGCCTTTGATTTCCGCGGGGCGCCCGGAAACGACTGTGCCGAAGGTCAAATCGCCAGACTGCTGATAGCGGCTGATCAACACGCTCCAAACTGCCTGCAACGCCGTACTTAAAGTGGTATGCTGCGATTTCGCAAGCTCGGCAAAGGCCTTTGTTTCCGCCTCCGGCAGCGAGAAGAGCAGTTCTTTCGGCTCGTATTCGCCCCCTTGTTTCTTTCTTTGCTCCGCAAACGTCGTCTGCCCTTCAAAGTCCTCTAAGTACTCGCGCCAATAACGGAGTGACGCTTGTTTATCCTGTTTTTCGAGCCACTTGACATAGTCCTTATACGGTTTGACAGGCGGCAGATTGTACGGCTTTTGTTCGCGCAGGGCATTGTATACCTTAAATAGGTCCTGCACGACGATGCCGAAGCACCAGCCGTCCAAAATGATGTGGTGGTAGGTCCACACCCATTCAAAGCTTTCTTCAGCTTTTTTGAAAATGGCTGCCCGCATGGGGATATCCCGGGTCAAATCAAAGCCCTTGATCTTATCCTGTTCTTTGTATTCATTGATTTTTGCTGTTTGCTCGCTGTCCGTTAAGTGCGTCAGGTCGATTTCTTCTATATGAAACTGGCGTTTTTTCAATACGACTTGGACAGGTCTTTTTACTTTTTCGTGAATGAACACGGTACGAAATACATCGTACCGGCCCATGATCACATTCATGCTTTCTTCAAGGCATTTGATATTCAAGCTGCCTTTCACTTTCATCGTAATTTGTTCAAGGTAAAAGCTCTGGCCGGGATTCAGGATGGTATGAAACAGCATCCCTTCCTGCATCGGCGATAGGTAATACATATCTTGAACCTGATCCTTGCTAAATTGACTCATATGCTTCGCTCCCGCCTCCTGTAATTCCCTTGCGTCTTATTTTAAATTCTCCTCAAGCATGTCAAAGATATCGCCCATTTCGTCCATTTCAAGATCATCGGCGCTGAAGTCGCTTGGCGTGAACTCCTTGTCCTCTTTTTCCGTGCAATGGCGGATCAGCATCAGGAGGTTTTCTTTAAACCGTTCCATTTGCTCCTCGACTGTAGCTCTTTCAAACTCCTTCTCATTGTAGGAGCAGGAAAGCACAAACCGGCCGTTTCTGATCATGCCGCTGAAGCTTAAAGCGTACAGCGCTTCTGATTCTTCGCTTACCTGACGCCCCATATCGAAAACGGACGGCTCAAAAAAGTCGGTTTTTACATCACTGTCGAATTGGCCTAAATAGTTAAAGCTGATCTCTGACGTAAAGCCCTTGGTTTCCGCTGTTTCTGTGACACAACGGAGAATGCCGTAGCCAACACCTTTGTCCGGAATGCGGCGCAGGTTTTCTTTGACTGATTTGATCACGGCTGAGGCGTCTGCTTCAGATATGTCGAGCACAACAGGATATTGTGCGGTAAACCAGCCGACCGTCCTGGAGATATTCACATTCGGGATGATGTCCTCCCGTCCGTGTCCCTCCAGGTTTATGCCGATTTTGGCATCTTCTGTCCATTCTTTCATCGTTAAACCGAGCGCGCTGAGAAGAATATCATTGATTTCGGTTCCATATGGCTGATGAACATCTGTTAAGAGATGTTTGGTGTCTTCTTCCGTTAATTCACAGAGGACGGATGAGGTATGTTTGACAATCCGCCGCTCTGTTTCGTAGTCCTTCGGCACAGGAGAAACTTGTTCAGCGTCCATTTGCGCCCAGTAATCAGCCTGTTGTAAAAGATCTGCTGATTGGCTGAATGCCGCCAGTTCTTCCGCCCAGTCCTTGAAGGAATTTGTTTTTTGCGGGAAGACAATGTTCTCTTCTTTCTCAGCCTGCACGTAGCCTGAAGCAAAATCTTCAAGTAAAATCCGCCATGATACGCCGTCGACCACGAGATGGTGTACAGCGATGAGCAGGTGATCGCCAGCTTCCGTACGGTATTGCTCGGCTTTCAGAAGCGGTCCGTTTTGCAGATCGAGACTGCTTTGCAGCCTGTCCGCGAGAATCTTGATCTGGCTTTTCAGCATCTCTTCATCAGTGCCGTACAAATCAACGATCTCGAAGCTGACCTTGCTTTCACTGATCGGTTTATATGCTTGAATGATGTCCCCGTTTTCCTCACGATAGACCATGCGGAGCGCGTCATGATGTTCGATCAGCGCCTGCAGCGTTTTCTCCACCCGTTCAGGGTCAAAGCCCTTCGCGGCGTAAAGCATCACCGATTGGTTCCAGTGGTGCTTGTTTGTGAAGTTCTTTTCAAAGAACCAGCGCTGAATCGGCGTCAGAATGGCTTCGCCTTCCACAGGCCCTTGGTCCGCCTGTTTGCCTTCGGCACGCTCCACGTATTGGGTGAGCTCCTCGATTGTCGGATGCTGGAAGAGATCTTTCATTTCCAGCTTCCAGCCGTGCTGATTCAAGCGGCTCGCCATTTGTATTCCTTTGATGGAATCTCCGCCGAGTGAGAAGAAATTGTCACTGACACCGATCTCCGAAATGCCGAGCACATCCTGCCAAATGCCGGCAAGCAGCTCTTCCATGTCGGTTGTTGGCGCTTTGTATTCTCCGCTTCCCGCTTCGATGTCCGGCTCAGGCAGGGATTTGCGGTCTACTTTGCCGTTTGCCGTAACCGGAAGTTCATTTAATGTCACCCAGAACGCCGGGATCATGTAATCCGGCAAGGTTTCTTTCAGTGCTGATTTCAGTGCTTCTATGTCAGCTGTTTCCGGTGTCACGTACGCCGCGATCGCTGTATTGCCGCCTTTATCTTTGACAGCTGTCACCGCCGCATCCTGCACCTCAGAAAGCTGGGCGAGCTGGACTTCGATTTCTGAGAGCTCGATCCGGTAGCCGCGGACCTTGACCTGCTGGTCGATCCGGCCGATGTATGCGATGCCGCCGTTCACCCATTTCACCAAATCGCCGGTGCGGTACATGCGGTCACCCTGTACAAACGGATCGGCGACAAACCGCTTCGCGGTTTCGTCTTCCTTGTTCAGGTAACCACGTGCCAGCCCGCGTCCCGCTACGCAAAGCTCTCCGGCCACGCCTTCCGGCTGCACTTGATTGCCCTCGCCGAGAATGTATACTCTCGTATTGGCGATCGCCCGCCCGATGGAAAGTGAGCCTTCCTCCGGATTGATCTCTGTGCTTGTGGCGACGACTGTATTTTCTGTCGGCCCGTAGTTGTTGACGAGCGTGTACGGCTGTTTGACCGCGCGTTTCAGCTTGTCTCCGCCTGTCAGCAATACGCGAAGCGAAGTGTTCTCAAGCTCCATGAACTGTTCCGCCAGCTGCGTCGGCAGGAACGTGATCGTCACGCCGTTCGTTTCGAAATAGTCGTTCAGGCGGACGATATCGAGGCGGATCGCTTCATCAATGACGTGAAGTTCGGCGCCGATTGTCCACGTCGGGAACATCTCCCAAATGGAGGCGTCGAATCCAAAGCCCGCGTACTTCGCACTGCGGTCCTCCTCTGTCATGCTGAACGCGTCATGATGCCAAAAGCACAGGTTCACAAGCGCATGGTGCTCGACCATGACACCCTTCGGCTGTCCGGTCGTTCCAGACGTGTAAATCATGTACGCGAGGTTCTCCGCTTTTGTAGCTGTGAGCGGATCTTCCTCGTCGTTTTCATCAAGCGGCAGGCTCAGAATCGTGCGGTCGCCGTCAAGAAGAATGACCTCTCCCAAGAAGCTATCCGGTACTGAAATGCCTTCCTGTTTCAAGAGAATCTTCGCGCCGCTGTCTTGTAAAATGTAGTCAATCCGCTGATCCGGATAGTCAGGATCAATCGGCACAAACGCCGCCCCCGCCTTTAAGACGCCGAGCACCGCGGCGGCCATTTCCAGCGACGGCTTCGTGAGAACGCCGACGCGCTCATCCGCGCTGATACCGCAGTCGATCAAAATCCGGGCAAGACGATTCGCCTTGGCATTCAGCTCGCCGTACGTCCACGACTGGCCGTTGT
Organism: Bacillus vallismortis; assembly: GCF_040784915.1. Taxonomy (GTDB): domain Bacteria; phylum Bacillota; class Bacilli; order Bacillales; family Bacillaceae; genus Bacillus; species Bacillus subtilis_G. Next base: position 401,707 of record NZ_CP160797.1, on the reverse strand, counting down.
ATGTGACAGCCGGGCGGTCTTTGTGGCGCTGAGCCGTTTCTTCGAATAGCTGATGAACGGTTTTGTCTGTCGGCACAGGCAGCGTGTTGCCCTTCCAGGCCTCAAGAAGCGTTTGTTTTTCTGTTTCGGTGACGAGTGACAGGCTGGAAAGCGGCTGGTTCGGATCTTCCGCAACAGCCTTCAGTAAACGCAGAACATATTCGCTCCATTTCTCAGCCGTTTCTTTTGAGAACAGATCAGTCGCATATTCGAGCTGCAGGCCGATGCCGTTTTCATCAGTAAATCCGCCTAATGTCAGATCAAACTTAGAAGTTCCTTGATGGGACTCGTAAGGTGAAATGCTTAGATTCTGCAATGCGAGCTGTTCTTTATCAGGATTTTCTGTCGTCACCATTACGTTAAACAATGGATTTCGGCTCATATCCCGAGGGAGATCAAGCTGATTGACCAAATCCTCAAACGGATATTCCTGATGCTCCAGCGCTGACAGGTTCGTCTGCTTCGCTTGCTCGAGGAGCTCTGTAAATGTTTGCTGTTCTTCCGCTTCCATTCTTAAGGCAAGCGTATTAACGAACATTCCCGGCATGTCTTGGACATCAGCATTCGTCCGGCCGGCAGTAACGGAGCCGATGACGATATCACGCTGTCCGGAAATTTTGCTTAAAAAGACGTGGAAAACAGCGTGAAGCACCATGTGCAAGGTCGTCCCAGTTTCCGAGAGCAGTTTTTCTACCGCCTTTGCCGTCTCACTCCCCGTACGGAAACGGACCGTGTCCCCTTTAAAGCTTTGCACAGGCGGACGGGCGTAATCGAGCGGAAGATCAAGCTCAGGCAGCTCGCTTGAAAGAACCGAGAGCCAGTACGCTTCATGCTCCTTCATCCGCTCCTTCTGCTCCGCTTCATTTTGCCAAACGGCGAAATCCTTATAATGAAGCGCCGGCTCCGGAAGCTGATCTCCTTTGTAAAGCAGTGCCAATTCTTTTACAAAAATGCCTCTTGATACGCCGTCTGCGATAATATGATGCATATCCAACAGCAGCAAATGTTTTTTCGCTTCAATTCGAAGCAATGCCGCGCGAATGAGCGGTGCATCGTTTAAGTCGAATGGCTGGATAAATTCCTTGATTTTTTGTTCCGCTTCATCTTCTTCCGCTTCAAACACGTGAAGATCAATCGCCGCCTCCTCCATAATGCGCTGAACAGGCTCACCATTTGCTTCTACAAATGACGTACGCAATGACTCGTGGCGGTTCACAAGCTGATTGAGCGAGTCGCGCAGACGAGAAATATCAAGCTCGCCTTCCATCAGAAGAACAGATGGCATGTTGTAGCTAATCGTCTGCCGGTCAAGCTGATTCAGTACATACATCCGTTTCTGTGCGGATGACAGTGGGTACATCTCCTGTTTGTCAGCCGGTTTGAGAAAGTGATGGGCGCCTGAAACCGCCGACGCCTCCATATAAGCCGCCAGCTGGCGGACAGTCGGCTGCTCGAACAAGGCTTTAAGCGGTACGGTTTTCCTCAATTCGGCCTGAATATTGGCGATGAGCATCATCCCTTTTAATGAATGGCCGCCTAAATCGAAGAAATCGTCATCGATGCCGATCGCTTCTATGCTAAGCGTTTTCTCCCAAATGCGGCATAGGCTCTCTTCAAGCGCTGTTTCCGGTGCGGCTGAGGCCTTGCGTACGGATTGTGCCGCATTCGGCTTTGGCAATGCGTTTCTGTCGGTTTTCCCGTTTGCGGTCAGCGGAATGGCGTCCATCTGCACAAAAAAAGCAGGAATCATATGAGACGGCAGTGTTTGTGAAAGCTGGTTCCGGAGCTCTGCTTTTTCAATGGCTTGCTCCGCCGTATAATACGCGCAAAGCTCTTGAAGCCCGCCCTCGGAAACCGCCAGCACAACCGCTTCTTGAATGTCGCTGAGGCTGAGCATGACCGTTTCAATTTCCTTTGGCTCAATGCGATAGCCGCGGATTTTCACCTGATCATCAGCCCGGCCGATAAATTCAAGTGTACCGTCAGAAAGTCTCCGCACGATATCTCCGGTTTTGTACATGAGGCTGCCCGGTGAATATGGATTTTTAACAAACCTCTCCGCCGTCAGCTGAGGCCTGTTGAGATACCCTCTCGCAAGCCCCTGTCCCGTGATATAGAGCTGGCCGCTCGCTCCCGGAGGCACAAGCTTTAATGCTTCATTTAAGACAAGCGCACCGGCATTCGCAATCGGCTGTCCGATTGTCGGGCGTTTCGCGAACGCGTCCGGTTCAGATAGATCAACCCGTCCGGCGATGGCGCCGATCGTTGCTTCAGTTGGGCCGTAGTGATTGATAAATTCGGTATGTCCGTACACCTTGCGGAAGGCGAGAACATCAGCCGGAATGATTTTTTCTCCTCCCAAGACAATCAAGCGTAAGGGTTCATGGTTTGACTCTTTTGTAAAGCTAGCCGTATTCACCATCGTATGGAACAGAGACGGTGTCAGTTTGATATAAGTGATCCCGTGCTCCTTGATATAACACCCCATTTCATCCGGCGCCGTATAGGTTTCCTTCGGCACGATGTGGAGCTCGCCCCCTGCCAGAAGCACAGGGAACACGCTCGTATAGCCCAGATCGAATGCGTAAGACGAAAGCAATACAGTCTTATCGCTTTCCGTTAGAACCGCCTCTTCACTAAACCAAGAAACATAGTTTGTCAGATTGCGATGCTCGATCTGCACGCCCTTCGGCTTCCCGGTCGTACCGGACGTATAAATGACGTATGCAAGATTACGAGATCCGGAGATTGAAGGGAGGCGCTCCTTACTCGCATTTCTCCATTTCGCGTCATCAAGGTTGACGATTGTTCCTTCATATTGCCCAATGGCCGTCATGTTTCTTTCGTTCACGACCGTAATTCTCGCTCCGCTGTCCTCTAGTGAATAACGGATTCGTTCTTCAGGCGTATCAGGATCAATCGGCAGGAAAGCCGCCCCCGCTTTCATGACACCAAGAATCGATACCATAACCTTAGCTGACCGATCCAAGACTATCGCGACGATGTCTTCACGCCCTGCCCCTTGCGCGTGAAGATGATGCGCCAGCTGGTTCGCCTGTTCATCAAGCTCGCGATAGGTCAGCAGATTTCCCCCAGACCTTACCGCAGGATGATCAGGTGTTTGTTGGGCCTGTTTTTCGAAAAGAGCTGCAAAGGTTGCTTCAGTCTTTTGAGTCATATGCCTTTCTTCAAGCAAAGCAGCCGTTTCTGCTGGTGAAAGTAAGTCTGCATCAGACAGCCGGACGTTCGGATTAGCCGCGGCCGATTTGATGATATTGACAAAGTGGCTGCTCCAGCGGCGGATCGTCTCGTCCTTAAACAGGGCAGTCGCATAGTCAAAGCTTAGGCCGATATCCTCTTCACGCTCGACTGCTTCCAAGGAGAGATCAAATTTCGCGACGTGATGAAGCATGGAATACGATGAAATCTTCAAATCTCCTAACCTCAATGAAGGAATCTCCATATTCTGCATGTTGAACATCACGCTGAACAGCGGACTTCGGCTGGTATCCCTTGTAAGCGGAAGCTTTTCAATCAGCTCCTCAAGCGGATAGCTCTGGTGCTCGAAAGCTTGAAGGCTGGCTGTTTTGACCTCTTCAAGGAATTGTGCAAAGGTTTTATCCCCCGCAGGCGCCGTTCTTAATGCTACCGTGTTGACAAACATGCCCGGCACACCTTGCAGATCAGGATGTGTTCTTCCCGCAGTCGGCGAGCCGACAATGATATCGTCCTGTGACGCGTACTTAGAAAGAAGCACATTGAACGCCGCCAGCAAAAACATGTACATTGTCGTATCCGTTTCGGCCAAGAGTGTCTTAATTTGAGCCGTCATCTGTTTATCAAGCCCGAACATCACGCGCTCTCCTTCAAAGCTCCGTTCAGCAGGCCGCTCGAAATCCGCCGGAAGATCAAGAATCGGCAGCTCGCCTTTAAAGGTATCGAGCCAGTATGCTTCATCCTTTTGATGATCAGCCTGTTCTTTATGCCAGACAGCGTAGTCTTTATAGTGAACCCGCGGCTGCTCAAGATCAGCGCCTTGATACATTTTGGCGAGATCACCGATCAGAATGCCTGTTGAACTGCCGTCAGTAATGATATGGTGCATATCAATGAGCAGCAGGTGGCGTTCTTCTTCCAGCTGGACAAGCTTCGAACGGACGAGCGGCGCGCGGTTTAATTCAAACGGCTGAATGAACGCTTTGATCATCTCTTCCGCGTCTTCTTCCCGTCCCTTGGCAGCCTCCAGCTGGAACGATATGTTTTTATGAATGGTTTGTACAACCTCTCCGTCGATCATGTCAAACGATGTACGGAGAATTTCGTGCCGGTTGATTAATTGCTGAATCGCGTTTTCAAGCCGGTCTTTCTCTACTTCTCCCTCCAGCAAAAGTACAGCGGGGACATTGTAGCTTGTGTTTGCTTGTCCAAGCTGATTGAGGATATACATTCTCCGCTGGGCTGGGGATACAGGATAATGCTGCTGATAAGGTGCTTGCCTGATCGGTTCAAACGTCTGCTCCTCCTTGCCTTCGTTCTCTTCCAAATACAGCGCCAGTTCTTGAATGGTCGGCTTTTCAAAAAGCACTTTTATCGGCACTTCCTTATGAAATTGCTCTTGGATTTTCGCCGTCATCATCATCGCTTTCAACGAATGGCCGCCGATCATAAAAAAGTTATCGGTAACGCCTGCTTTGACGCCGAGAATCCCTTCCCAAATCTCCGCTAATTTCTTTTCACTCTCTGTCTCTGGTGCTGCGTATTCCCGCTGTACAGCTTCTGATTGAGGCGCAGGCAGTTCTTTTTTGTTGATTTTTCCGTTCGGCGTGAGCGGCAGGCTGTCCATCTGAATCAAATGGGCGGGAACCATATAATCAGGCAAAGCCTGAGACAGCGTTTTTCTCAGCTCGCTCACAGATACTTCGCGGTCCGCCGTAAAGTACGCGCAAATTTCATTTTCATCCGCTTTGTTCTTGCGGATGATCACCGCAGCCTCTGTCACATGATCCGCCATGTTCAGTTTTGCTTCAATTTCGCCAAGCTCAATTCGGAAGCCGCGCACCTTCACTTGATTGTCGATTCTGCCTAAAAACTCGATATTCCCGTCCGGCAGCCATCTCGCCAAGTCGCCAGTGCGATAAATCCTTTCACCCGGTCTGAACTGATCTTCGAGAAATTGCTTCTCCGTCAGTTCAGGGAGATTGACATATCCTCGCGCTACACCAATTCCTCCGACGCACAGCTCACCCGGCGCGCCAATTGGCTGCAGACGCTGCTGTTCATCCATGATGTAGGCAGTTGAATTTCCGATAGGCTTCCCAATTGGAATAGAGCCGCTGTACTCACGGTCGATCAGAAAACTTGTTGAAAATGTCGTGTTTTCTGTCGGGCCATATCCGTTCCACAACGAAAGCGACGGCGATGCCTGTTTCACTTTGCTGACGATATGCGGCACGAGCGCGTCTCCACCGATGATTAAATGGCGTAATGTGCCGAACATGCCGGCGTCCTTTGCGGCAAGCTGGTTGAATAAAGGTGATGTCAGCCACATGGTCGTGATTTTCTGTTCGCGCAGGAAGGCCGCAAATGGTTTCGCATCAAGCAGCGTCTCTTTTTTAACGGGATAAAGCGCTGCGCCATTCAGCAGTGCGCCGAATACCTCAAAGGTGCCGGCATCAAAGCTGACAGCTCCCGTTTGCGCCACGCGGTCCTCCTCGTGAACAGGAACGTAACCGGCATTTTTGACGAGGCGCAAGATGCTTTTATGTTCAATCATGACGCCCTTCGGTTTGCCCGTCGAACCAGATGTATACATGATGTATGCCAAATCAGACGGAGAGGATGGCAGATTGAGATTGTCAGCCGCTTCGCTCTCTTCAAAACCGCTGTCCAGTGTAAGAACCGGCACTTGCAGCTGCTGCGCCTGCTCTGTATAAGACTTTCCGGCCAATACCATGCGAATCGTGCTGTCCTCCGCCATGAAACGTAGACGGTCCTCAGGAAACTCCGGATCAAGCGGCACATAGGCGGCGCCTGCTTTTAACACAGCCAGCATACCGACAACGGTTTCTGCCGAGCGGTCGTTCATAATCGCGGCTGTTTCCCCTTTGTGAAGACCTTGTTCGACAAGCTTTCTCGCCAGACGGTTAGACGCTGCATTCAGCTCACGGTACGTAAGCTCGGCTCCTTCATATACGACAGCAGTGCTTGCCGGTGTCCGTTGCGCTTGCTCTTCAAACACTTGATGAACGGCCTTTCCCTCAGGAAGTTCGGCTTTCGTTTGGTTAAACACCTCGACAATCTGCCGCTGCTCTTCGTCTCCCACAAGCCCGTACTCACGCACAACAGCGTCCGGCTGATCGACTGCCGCTTCCATCATGCGGGTGAGGTGCTCTGCTGTCCGTTCGATAAAATCGGAATCAAGGGCGGCTCCGTTATATTTGATTTTGACGGTCCACGTTTTGCCCGGATACACAATCAGGTTGAAGTCGAAGCTTGTTTGCTCAAATGCGCTTTCTACCTTGATAGAAAATCCGAGGCGGTCTTCCATGCTGCCATTTTCAAGCTCTTGATCAAGCGGATAATTTTCAAACGCGACCAAATGGTTCAAGAGATTGCCATCAAGGGCTGAGCGTTTTTGAATCTCATAGAGCGGCACGTAATCGTAGCGCTCCGCCTCTACCGCATGCTGCTGGACAGCTGAGAAAATATCTGCAAAAGCTGCATCACGATCAACTTTTACCCGCACCGGAATCGTGTTGATAAACAGCCCCGCCATCGTTTCAATCCCGTTGATTTCAGACGGCCGTCCCGATACGACCGTGCCGAAGACAACGTCATTCGCAAAGTTGTATTTGCTGAGAACAATGCCCCAAACAGCCTGAAACAGGTTGGGCCCTGTCACTTGGTGACGGTTTGCGGTTTGCTGAATGCGGGCAACCAGTGTTTCGTCCCATGTAAATGAGTATTCTTTATTGACATACTCGTCTTTTTTCTCAGGCAGGCGGCCCGGAAGCACGCTCGGCTGTTCAAAACCCGCCAAGCGTTCGCTCCAGTAGCTCTCTGCTTCTTCATTGTCTTGTTTTCCGAGCCACTTGATGTAGTCGGAATAAGGTTTGCCCTGACTGTTTGCCGGTGTCCGGCCTCCTCTGAGCGCCTCGTAGTTTTGGAACAGGCTTTTCATGAGCACGCCCATGCTCCAGCCGTCCATCATAATATGATGATTGCTCCAGACAAGATACAGCTGATCTGCGTCAAGACGGAAAACCGCCACCTTGAACAACATGTCTTTTGCCAGGTTAAAACCTTGGCGCTGCACATCTTGTTTATAACGCTCAATGTGCTCTTTCTGGCGGTCTGCGTCCGCATGACTAATATCTTCATAGTGCACCTTTGTTTTGCGTTCAGCTAACACAACCTGACGCGGTTTTTGCAGCTGCTGATGCACAAATACCGTACGGAGAATATCATAAGACCGAATCAGTTCATTGACGCTTTTCTCAAAGATTTCAAGATCAAAAGCACCGTGAATCCCAAGCTCTAATTGTGTGAAGTACGAGGAAGAATGCGGATCAAGCATCGCATGATACAGCATTCCCTCCTGCATTGGTGTCAGTGCGTACACCTTTTGAATCGACTTTTTGCTCATATGCCACCTCTATTAGAAAATTTCCATTAATTTATCTAGTTCATCCAGCGTCAAATCGTCGTCGCCAAGGTCACTCGGCGTCAGTTCCGTTCCATCTTGAGATAGGCAATGTTTAATGATTCCGAGAAGATGGGCTTTAAAACTGTCGCTGAATGTCTGTATCGTTTTTTCATGAAACTCAAGAGAATGATAGGCCAGTGACATCGTCAGTTTTCCGTTTTCGATATATCCGACAACATCGAGCGCGTTCGGTTTTTCTGTTTCCGGGCTTAACGACTGTCCTGACGGCAGCTCTGATCTCTTGAACAAGCCTGCGTCCGACATGTCGTCGAACTGTCCTAAATAGTTAAAGCTGACATCCGGCTGAAGCAAGAACGCCACATCTTCTTTGTGTTCCGGCGCCGTCAGATAGCGCAGAATGCCGTATCCGACTCCCTTATTCGGTACATGTCTGATATCTTCTTTCATTTGCTTCAGCTGGTAGCCCAGATCATCCGCATGCTTCATATCGAGCACCATCGGGTACATGCTCGTAAACCAGCCGACTGTGCGGGAAATGGTCAGGTCTTCTATGATTTCTTCACGTCCATGCCCCTCTAAATGAACACTTACTCGATCCTGACCTGTCCACTCCTTCATCGCCAATCCGAATGCCGTCAGCAAAATATCATTCATTTCTGTGTGATATGCCTCATGCACCTTTGTGGTGAGCTGTTCTGTCTCTTCAGCAGTCAGCGAGAATTCGATTGTCTTTGTATGTTTCATTCGCTGATCACCAGATTCGCGATCCTTCGGAAGCTTTGCCGCGACAGTCTGTTCTTCAAGCTGTCTCCAATACTCTTTTTCTTTCAAAAAGGCTTTGGAATTCGCGAAGTCTTGCAATCTCTCCGCATACTCCGCAAATGAATGTGTTTTCTGCGGGAGAACCGGTTCATTGCCTTGCTCAAGCTGTGTATAAACCGCGGCGAAATCCTCCAGTAAAATCCGCCACGACACGCCGTCTACCACTAAGTGGTGAATGGCAAGAAGCAAGTGGTCTCCATCTTCCGCTTGGAACAAGCCGGCTTTTAACAAGCCGCCTTCCTGTAAGTCAATGCTGCTTTGCAGCCGTTCCGCTTCTCTCTCTATGCGGTCTTCATGATCTTTCGCTTGGCCCTCAATTTGGATGATCTCCAATTGAGCTAAAGCAGCATCAAGTCCTCTGTTATATTGAACGACCTCTTTCGTTTTCTCACGATAAACCATGCGGAGCGCGTCATGATGTTCAATCAGCGCCTGCAACGTTTTCTCCACCCGTTCAGGGTCAAAGCCCTTCGCGGCGTGAAGCATCACCGATTGGTTCCAGTGGTGCTTGTTTGTGAAGTTCTTTTCAAAGAACCAGCGCTGAATCGGCGTCAGAATGGCTTCGCCTTCCACAGGCCCTTGGTCCGCCTGTTTGCCTTCGGCACGCTCCACGTATTGGGTCAGCTCCTCGATTGTCGGGTGCTGGAAGAGATCTTTCATTTCCAGCTTCCAGCCGTGCTGATTCAAGCGGCTCGCCATTTGGATTCCTTTGATGGAATCTCCGCCGAGTGAGAAGAAATTGTCACTGACACCGATCTCCGGAATGCCGAGCACGTCCTGCCAAATGCCGGCAAGCAGCTCTTCCATGTCGGTTGTCGGCGCTTTGTATTCCCCGCTCCCCGCTTCGATGTCCGGCTCAGGCAGGGATTTGCGGTCTACTTTGCCGTTTGCCGTAACCGGAAGTTCATTTAATGTCACCCAGAACGCCGGGATCATGTAATCCGGCAAGGTTTCTTTCAGTGCTGATTTCAGTGCTTCTATGTCAGCTGTTTCCGGTGTCACGTACGCCGCGATCGCTGTATTGCCGCCTTTATCTTTGACAGCTGTCACCGCCGCATCCTGCACCTGAGAAAGCTGGGCGAGCTGGACTTCGATTTCTGAGAGCTCGATCCGGTAGCCGCGGACCTTGACCTGCTGGTCGATCCGGCCGATGTACGAGATGCCGCCGTTCACCCATTTCACCAAATCGCCGGTGCGGTACATGCGTTCACCCGGCACAAACGGATCGGCGACAAACCGCTTCGCGGTTTCGTCTTCCTTGTTCAGGTAACCGCGTGCCAGCCCGCGACCCGCTACGCAAAGCTCTCCGGCCACGCCTTCCGGCTGCACTTGATTGCCCTCGCCGAGAATGTATACTCTCGTATTGGCGATTGCACGCCCGATGGAAAGTGAGTCTTCCTCGGGATTGATCTCTGTGCTTGTGGCGACGACTGTGTTTTCTGTCGGCCCGTAGTTGTTGACGAGCGTGTACGGCCGTTTGACCGCGCGCTTCAGCTTGTCTCCTCCGGTCAAGAGGACGCGGAGTGACGTGTTCTCAAGCTCCATGAACTGTTCCGCCAGCTGCGTCGGCAGGAACGTGATCGTCACGCCGTTCGTTTCGAAATAGTCGTTCAGGCGGACGATATCGAGGCGGATCGCTTCATCAATGACGTGAAGTTCGGCGCCGATTGTCCACGTCGGGAACATCTCCCAAATGGAGGCGTCGAATCCAAAGCCCGCGTACTTCGCACTGCGGTCCTCCGCTGTCATGCTGAACGCGTCATGGTGCCAAAAGCACAGGTTCACAAGCGCATGGTGCTCGACCATGACACCCTTCGGCTGTCCGGTCGTTCCAGACGTGTAAATCATGTACGCGAGGTTCTCCGTTTTTGTAGCTGTGAGCGGATCTTCCTCGTCGTTTTCATCAAGCGGCAGGCTCAGAATCGTGCGGTCGCCGTCAAGAAGAATGACCTCTCCCAAGAAGCTATCCGGTACTGAAATACCTTCCTGTTTCAAGAGAATCTTCACGCCGCTGTCTTGTAAAATGTAGTCAATCCGCTGATCCGGATAGTCAGGATCAATCGGCACAAACGCCGCCCCCGCCTTTAAGACGCCGAGCACCGCGGCGGCCATTTCCAGCGACGGCTTCGTGAGAACACCGACGCGCTCATCCGCGCTGATACCGCAGTCGATCAAAATCCGGGCAAGACGATTCGCCTTGGCATTCAGCTCGCCGTACGTCCACGACTGGCCGTTGTAGGTGACAGCCGGGCGGTCTTTGTGGCGCTGAGCCGTTTCTTCGAATAGCTGATGAACAGTTTTGTCTGTCGGCACAGGCAATGTTTTGCCCTTCCATGCCTCAAGAAGCGTTTGTTTTTCTGTTTCGGTGACGAGTGACAGGCTGGAAAGCGGCTGGTTCGGGTTGTCGGTGACCGCGTCTAGAAGCTGCATCCAGTATCGCTTCCATCGTTCGATTGTTTCCGGCTTAAACAACGCTGTATTGTATTCAAATACGAACGTAAGCCCTCCGTCCGTTTCATCAGCCGTCAGCGTGATATCAAACTTGGCCGTTTTCCGTTCAAACGGATGAGGCTCAAGCTGAATCCCTTTCATCGTCAGATCCTTGATGTTCGCATTTTGCATTGAAAATACGGCGTCGAATAGCGGATTTCTGCTCGTGTCACGCTGAACCTGCAAGTTTCCGATCAGGTCCTCAAGCGGGTAATCCTGCGCATCAAAAGCATTGAGCGCGGTTTCTTTCACTTCACTGAGATAGTCAGCAAACGTCTTTTCACCCTTCGGATACGTACGCAGCGCCAATGTATTGACGAACATTCCGATAACGCGGCTGACGTCTGTTTGAGAGCGCCCGGCTACAGGTGAACCGACGATAATATCGTGCTGACCGCTTAGCTTCGATAAAAACGCACTGTATGAAGCCAGAAGCACCATGTACAGCGTGGAATCCGTTTCTTTTGCAAGTCTGCGCAGAGCATCAGCTTTTCCTGCTTCTAATGAAAATGCAATGCGGTCTCCCTCAAATGTTTGAACGGCAGGCCTGCTGCAGTCAGTCGGAAGCGTCAGCACTGGCAGCTCTCCGTTCAGCTCCTTCAGCCAATGATCCTCTTGCTTCTTGTAAAGCTCGGACTGAATGAACTGCTGCTGCCACACGGCATAATCCTTATATTGAATGCTGAGCGGCTCAAGGGTTTCTCCGTCGTACAGCTTCGAAAGCTCCTCAATCAGCACGCCTACAGACGCTCCGTCTGAAATAATATGGTGCATATCAAACAGCAGCAGATGCTCAGTTTCGGAAAGCTTGATCAGCCCCATTCTGAACAGCGGAAGCCGATCGATTTGGAAAGGCTTGATAAATTCAGAAACGATCCGCTCTGTCTCTTCTTCTGCGGCTTCGAAATAGGCCATCTCACATTCAGCTTCTTCCCAGATCCGCTGCACCGTTTCTCCATTTTTTATTTCAAACGTGGTTCTAAAGGCTTCATGACGCTGCATCAACTGCTGCATGACGCTGTTAAGCCTTTCAACATCAAGCTCACCTGCAAGGCGCAGAACCGCAGGCATGTTATAGCTCGTTTGCGCTCCTTCAAGCTGTTGGAGCACGTACATCCGTTTTTGCGGTGAAGAAACAGGATACGTATCTTGTTTCTTTGCCGGGCTGATGCTGATGGCCGCCCCTTTTTCAGAAGAGACAATCACCTGTGCTAAGCCCTCAACCGTCGGTGACTGGAAGAGATCTTTGAGTGACAGCTCAACACCCAGTTCCTGATGAACCAGGGCAAGCATCTTCATGCCTGCTAATGAATGTCCGCCGATATCAAAGAATTGGTCATAAACGCCGACCTTTTCAGCCTGAAGCACCTGCTCCCAAATGTTTGCGACTTTTTGTTCCGTTTCATTTCGAGGCGCTACATATGACACACCTCTTGAGACGCTGGCATCAGGAAGCGGCAGCGCTCTCCGGTCGATTTTTCCGTTTCCGGTCAGCGGCAGCTCGTCCATTTGAATAAACACCGCAGGAACCATGTAAGCCGGCAGATCCTTCGCCGCATGCTCTCTCAGCTCTTGAGATGAGATTTCTCCCTCTGCGACAAAGTACGCGCAGAGCAGCTTGTCTCCCGCTCCTTGATCAACAGCAAGCACGACAGTCTCCTGCACGCGATCGTGGGTTTGCAGCTGATGTTCGATTTCCCCAAGCTCGATGCGCTGTCCGCGAATTTTCACCTGATGGTCGATCCGCCCGATAAATTCGATGTCGCCATTCGGCAGCCATCTGGCAAGGTCACCTGTTTTATACATGCGTTCGCCGGATGTAAACGGATGTGGAACGAACTTCTCCTCAGTCAGTTCGGGACGGTTGTAATAGCCTTTCACGAGGCCTTCGCCGCTGACGCAAAGCTCCCCGGCGATCCCGGCAGGCTGCGCGTGTCCCGCCCGGTCAAGGATGTATACTTCCGTATTGCTGACCGGTTTTCCAATCGGTACAGACAGCGTGTGCTCCTCCAATTCATCAACCGGATGATATGTCGCGAAAACCGTGCTTTCAGACGGTCCGTACATGTGAAGGAGCTTGCCTTTTCCAACCGTTTGCAAAGCCTTTCTTACATGCTCAACCGAAGCCCGCTCCCCGCCAAACATAATCTTGCGCAGCGTTGACAAGCACGCCGGATTCATGTCGACAAGCAGGTGGAACAAAGCCGTTGTAATCATGAGAATGCTGATGTTCTCCCGCTCAATGACACGAGACAGGCGAGCCATATCCAGAACGGTTTCTTTCGGTATCAGCACAAGCTTGGCTCCGTTTAACAAAGAACCGAACATATCAAACATAAACGCGTCAAACACGTAATTGGAAAGCCCGAGAATCGTATCCTGTTCTGTAATACTGAGATAATTCGTTTCCTTCACCGTGCGCAGAATATTGGCATGTGTCACGATATTTCCCTTTGGTGTCCCTGTCGTTCCTGACGTATACGTCAGGTTGGCCATTGCCGTTGACTGAAGAGGCAGTGCGAGATTTTGCGCATCAGCATGATAGCTTTCTTCCTCATCTGCAAGTACGATAACGCCGCCAAATTCGGCTTCTTCTGCTAAAGCCTTTAATTTTTTCTGGGTGAGAAGCACCTTCGCTCCGCTGTCGCGGAAGAAATGCTGCATCCGCTGAACCGGATGTTCCGGATCAATCGGAACATAAGCCGAGCCAGCTTTTAAAACCGCGAGAATCGACACAATCATGTCCATTGACCGCTCGCATAAGACAGCCGCTGTTCTTCCTTCTCCCGCTCCACAAGAAAGAATTCCGCGGGCTAAACGATTGGCCCGTTCATTCAGCTCACGATAAGTGAGTGATTCGCCTTCATATTGAAGTGCAGGATAGTTTGGCGTTTTCGCTGCTTGCTCTTCAAACAGCTGAACAATCGTTTTGTCTTTCGGATAAAGTGTTCTTCCCGGGTTAAACTGCTGAATTTGCGAAGCAGCCTCCTCTTCAGAAAGAAGCTTGTATTCAGATATCTGTTTCTCAGGCTCAGCCGCGGCATCTTCAAGCACACGCGCAAAATGGTTGAGCAGCCTTTCAGCCGTGCTTTGTTTAAACAGCTTCGTGCTGTAGTCCAAATCAAGCTCAATGCCTTCATCCGTTTCTCTCGCCTGTACCGTCAAATCAAATTTGGCAATCTTGAAGTTGGTCTCATGAACAGACAAGGCCAGATCGCCGACAGACGGAATGCCCTCTGTCGCATTTTGAAGGCTGAACATCGTGTCAAACAGCGGATGTCTGCTTACATCACGCGGAATGTTCAAGTCTTCTACAAGCCACTCAAACGGATAGTCCTGATGAGAAAAGGCATCCAGCACCTGTTTACGGACACGCGTGATCAAATGGGTAAACGTCTCGTCCTGCTTCACTTCACTGCGTATCGCGAGCGTATTGACGAACATCCCGACAATGCCCTCTGTATCAGAGTGGTTTCTGCCCGCTGACGGCGTTCCGACAATGATGTCATCCTGTCCCGTATACTTTGACAAAAGCGTATAGTAAGCGGACAGCATCACCATATACAGCGTGGCGCCATTTTGTTCAGCCAAACGATTTAAACGATCCTTTAATCCCGCATCCAGCTTGATTGACACCCGATCCCCTTCAAAACTTTGAACAGGCGGTCTCGGATAATCGGACAGCAGCTGAAGCACCGGAAGCTCGCCCGCAAAGACTTCCTTCCAATACGCCCCGTCCTTCCGGTATCCTTCAGCAGCCTGGCCGCTTTGCCACACGGCGTAGTCCTTATACTGAAGACGAAGTTCAGGAAGCTGTTCGCCTTTGTATATCCGTGCTAACTCCTCCAAAATAATGCCGATGGACACACCGTCAGAAATCAAATGATGCATGTCAAACAGAAGCATATGACGGTTCTCTTCAAGCTCCATCAAGCCGATTCTGAACAGCGGCGCTTTCGCCAGATCAAATCTCCGTACGAATGAAGTCATTATTGCCTCTTCGGATCGGCCGCCTCTTTCAATCACCTCGATGTTGAAATCGACGCTGTCATGAATTTTCTGACTCGGCGTGCTGTTTTCAAGAACAAATGATGTCCTCAAAGACTCGTGGCGGCGGATTAACCCCTGAAATGCGCGCTCCAGCTTTTGAACCTCTAAAGGTCCTTCCAAAATCGCTGCCGCCGGCATGTTGTAACCGACACCCGCATCCTCAAACTGGCTGACGATATAAGTTCGCTGCTGTGCCAACGAAAGCGGATAATACTCCTGTTTTTCCGCAGGTTTAATCGCTGAAAATGTCCGGCTTTCTCTGTGTTCGGCTTCCTCTGCAAGAGCCGCAATCGTCGGATGCTCAAACAAGTATTGAAGCGGAATGTCAGCGCCTGTTTCCTTATGAATCTTTGTTAAAAGCGTCATGGCCTTCAATGAATGGCCGCCCGTTTCAAAGAAATTGTCAAAGATCCCCGCCTTCTCAACATTCAGCACGTCCTGCCAAATGGCTGCGATTGCGTTCTCCGTCTCATTGCGCGGCGCCGTATAGGCCGTACTGCTGACCGCCTTCACCTCTAGTGCAAACAGCTGGCGGCGGTCGACTTTGCCGCTTGGCGTGAGCGGGATTTCTGTCATTTCAGTAAAGTAAGCCGGCACCATATAGTCAGGAAGCTGTCTGGCCGCATGTTCCCGCAGGCTGGCCGGAGCAAATTTGCTGCCAGGCTTCTGCACAACATATGCGGAAACCTCAAGATTTCCCTGTTCGTCAGGACGTGCCAAAACAACGGCTTTCGCAACGTCCGGCGCCTGCTGAATCACAGCCTCAATTTCCCCAAGTTCAATCCGGTATCCACGGACTTTTACTTGGTCATCCTCTCTTCCTAAATATTCGATTGTTCCATCTGGCAGCCAGCGCACCACGTCTCCGGTCCGGTACATGCGATCGCTTGGCACAAATGGATCTTGTAAAAACTTTTCAGCCGTCAATTCAGGCAAATGCAAATAGCCTCGGCCGACACCATCGCCAGCGATGTAAAGCTCGCCCGCCACGCCTTCCGGCTGCAGCCGGCCTTTTTGGTCTAAAATATATAAGCGGTTATTCCCCAGCGCTTTCCCGATCGGCACATACGCTGATTGAACAGCACTCTCCGGGATAACCGGATGAACGGACGCGTCAACACACGTTTCAGTCGGCCCGTACACATTGGTCAAACACGGCGACGCGCCTGCTTCTTTAAACAGCTTTAGCAGCTTGTCCGCAACAACAGACGATAGGCCCTCTCCTCCGATCAGCATATGCTTCAGTTTGAGGCCGCTGAGATCGCCCGCCGCTATCAGCATTTGCAGGTGGGCCGGTGTCCCGTCCGTTGCCTCAATGTTGTGCCTGCGATAATACGCGGCAAGCGCAGACCCGTTCGTCACTGTTTTCTTCGGTACGATGTAAAGAGTCTGTCCCAAAAGAAGCGACGCGAAAATCTGCTTCACTGACGCATCAAAGTGGAACGGCGCAAGCAATGCCATCCGCAGCGTTTGGCTGCCGTTTTGGTAAATCGTCTGCTGCAAAGATTCAACCAAGTGATGGACCTGGCGATGCTCGATCATAACGCCTTTCGGACGTCCGGTTGTTCCCGATGTGTAAATAATGTAGGCAAGGTTCCGTGCGTTTATATCAGCAGCCGGAATTTCGTCTGCACCTTCCGCAATCGCCTGATCAAAATCAATCAGCTCAGCATCAGTTGCAGGAGCCGCAATCCCCGATTCAGTCAGGATGACATCCGGCCCGCAGTCCTCCAAAATATATTGCACGCGTTCCGCCGGAAATCCGGGATCAATTGGCACATAGGCTCCGCCGGCCTTTAAAATCCCCATGATAGACGTAATCATCCGTTCAGAGCGTTCAATCAGAACCGCGACAGGTCTGTCCGGGCCAACCCCTTTCTGTTTCAGCACATTGGCGATGCGTGCAGATTGTTCATGTAACGTTCGATAGGACAATGTTCGATCTTCAAAAACAACAGCCGGGTGATCAGAAAGCAGTTCAGCCTGTTCTTGGAACAGCTCTGGAATCGTCATGCCCTTGCGATAGCTGACAGGTTCACCGCCGGCCCTCGCAAAGAGCTTCTCTTTTTCCGCTTCAGAAATCAGCGTTAATTCATCAATTGTATGATCTGGATGCGATAACGCATTCTCGAGCATCGCAATCATGCGTTCACAAACAATGTTGATTTCTTCACGTGAAAACAAATCAGTGCGGTAATCAAAATCAATGGTAAGCTTCCCAGTATCCCATCGATCCTTTACATGAATCGAAACATCATTTAATCCGCTTCCGCTGAAAATCGGTTCAGTCAAAAAGGCAAGTTCTTCTTCTTTCTGCCACTGCATCACCTGATATTCAAGAGAAACCGTAAACAGCTTGGTCAGAGAGCTCTTTGTTTCACGCAAATCGTTGATCAGGAGGTTATACGGGTACTTTTGGTGACGAAGTGTTTTCATGAGATCCTTCATCCGGTCTTTGACAAAGTCTAAGAACGCCTGCCCGCCGTCAATGTTTGTCCGGAGCGGAACTGTGGAAACAAACATGCCAAGCATCTGCTTCTCTTTCGCATTTGTCCGGTTGCCCATAAAGGTTCCCGTCACGACATCATTCTGGCCGCTGACTCTGTACAAATAGGCGGCAAGCACCGATTGAAACACTGAAAGAACACTGACCTTGTTTGCCTCACAAAACGATAGGATCTGCTGATGAAGCGCTTCAGGCACATCCTTAGAGAACCTCTCAGCATCTAAACTCCCTCCACCGGAAGCATTCCCTTTTAGAGAAACAAGTTCAGGCACCGTTTCAAATTGCTTGTTCCAAAACGCCTTGTCCTTTTCAAACCGCTTTGATTGAGCATAATCCTGTTCAGATAAAACATGATCGATAAATGAATGCGAGATTCCTTCGTTTGTTTCTGAGCGGCCCGCTAATTCTAAATAAATGCGCATAATCGCATTTCCAAGAATATTCATAGAAATCCCATCAGAAATCACATGATGAACATTTACGTAAAACCACACTTCATTTTCCTTGATGGTGAAGGTGGAAAAACGGAATAAGTCACACTCGTACAGCGGCAAAGGCTTTTTTGTTTCCTCCCGGCTCCATTGTGAAATAAACTCTATCGCATTCGAATCTCCAGTGGTGTCAGTATGTTTTATATCAACAGGCCGATTCTCGCTTATATATTGAACAGGCTCCCCATTTTCATCGAGCCGCAAACGAAGGCGCATGGCGTGATTTCTGCGGATAAACTCTTGAATCGCCTGCTCAACCAGCACCCAGTCAACCTTTTCAGTTGAAACCAGCTTACCAATCCCCGCAAGATTTGAAATACTTGTATGAGGATAAAATTTTTCTGTATACCAAATTCGTTTTTGCGCATCCGTTAAAGGGTAAAAAGTTATTTCCATATTGTCATACCTCCCCTAATCTTCAATAAGCAGTGAACATGTGCAGCGTATTTCCCTTTCTTAACCATATAAGCGTTTAATTCTTATGAACTAACAGCCGAAAAAGCCCAAAGTACTACGCTTAAAAAGCAGTGCATCCAAACAAAAAACAGATTGCCGCTATCAAAACGGCTGCCATCAATCATCTTTGCAGTGTTTAACACAAGCGGATAAAGACCGCAAAACCCTTCATCCTAACCCGAAACATTTTTGGCTATTTATTCATTGTTTTCAATATTTTTTTACATTGCTACCGTTCACTTTAAATGAAAAAAATGTTTTTATCACCGAAAAATAGGTGAAAAGTTTCATGCGGGATACCGAAAGATTCCAGTTTATTTACTGGGATATTTTTGCGTGATGCCGCAACAATTTCCACTTAACATTATTTACAGAAAAATAAAAATTCTTAAAACGTATTGCTCCTTTCAATTCCTTTATTTGCTGAAAGTCATTTACAATTATTTACATCCCATCTGTTACCGCGCAAAAACCGAAAAACAGGCAAAAAAAAAAGACACCCCTGCGAAGAGCGCCTTACAATGATTCCTTAATGACATTTTTATCGATATCAATCAATTCCATATAACCTTTCCCCCACTCATACATCGCATCAAGAATAGGCATCAGGCTTTCTCCTTGCGGGGTCAAGGAATATTCAACCTTCGGCGGGACAACCGGATACACTTCTCTGTGAACAATCATATCCTGCTCAAGCTCTCTCAGCTGATTCACGAGGATCTTCTGTGTAATATCAGGAATCAAAGCTTTTAATTCATTGAACCGTTTTGTACCTTCTTTTCCTAAATGCCACAAAATGAGCATTTTCCATTTACCGCCGATCACTGCAAGCGTTAATTCCTTCTCACAGTTAAACTTTTTGTCGTCCATCCGGCTCAAAAGTAATCCCCCCTTAGCATACTTTTTATATGTTAGATACGTATCATCACTTACTTACTTTTTTGCAGACTCCTTTTTATTATACTCACTCATAAAACCAAGCGAAAGTAATCTGATTGCCTCTTCTCATAGTATCCTCCAAGTAACTAGTTGACTTTAAAGTGCCTACTTCTCATCAAAAGAGAGAACCTATAGAATGAAAAATAATTCGAAAAGGGAGTGGATCAACAATGGAATTACAGCTAGCATTAGACCTCGTAAATATCCCGGAAGCCATCGAGCTCGTCAAAGAAGTGGAACAATACATCGACGTGGTAGAGATCGGAACACCGGTTGTCATTAATGAAGGCCTCAGAGCCGTTAAAGAAGTAAAAGAGGCATTTCCGCAATTGAAGGTTCTAGCAGACCTAAAAATCATGGATGCCGGCGGATACGAGATCATGAAAGCGTCGGAAGCAGGCGCTGACATCATCACCGTTTTAGGGGCTACAGACGATGCAACAATTAAAGGAGCAGTAGAAGAAGCTAAAAAACAGAAGAAGAAAATCTTAGTGGACATGATTAACGTAAAAGATATTGAATCCCGTGCGAAAGAAATTGACGCACTCGGTGTTGACTACATCTGCGTCCACACTGGATATGATCTTCAAGCAGAGGGCAAAAACTCTTTCGAAGAATTAACGACTATCAAAAATACCGTTAAAAACGCAAAAACCGCAATTGCGGGCGGCATCAAAATTGATACATTGCCAGAAGTGGTCAAACAAAAGCCTGACCTTGTCATTGTTGGGGGCGGAATTACAAGCGCAGCCGATAAAGCGGAAACAGCTTCAAAAATGAAGCAGCTTATTGCCCAAGGATAATGATATGAAAACGACTGAATACGTAACGGAAATTCTTAACGAGTTACACCGTTCAGCGGCTTATATTTCTGATGAAGAAGCAGATCAGCTTGCCGATCACATTCTCTCTTCCAATCAAATTTTCACTGCGGGAGCGGGGCGGTCTGGCCTGATGGCAAAATCCTTCGCAATGAGATTGAGGCACATGGGCTTCAACGCTCATATCGTCGGTGAGATTCTCACTCCCCCGCTTCGCAAAGGAGATCTCGTCATTATCGGTTCAGGATCAGGCGAGACAAAGAGCCTGATCCATACAGCAGCAAAAGCAAAAAGCTTACACGGGGCTGTTGCCGCTTTAACCATCAATCCGGAATCAAGCATTGGCAAACAAGCGGATCTCATCGTTAAAATGCCCGGTTCTCCTAAAGACCGGTCAAACGGAAGCGATAAAACCATTCAGCCAATGGGTTCATTATTTGAGCAAACTTTACTGCTATTCTATGATGCAGTGATTTTAAAACTCATGGAGAAAAAAGGACTCAATTCTGAAACCATGTTCACTTACCACGCAAACCTAGAATAGTGTTACACAACCGGCCTGGCGATCAGGCCGGTTTTTATATTTTCTAAAAATAAACCTATAGATCCAAAAACCCGATAAGTAATATGACCCACAAATCATAAAAAGGAGGAATTATGTTGATAAAACAACTAAAGCTTAAGCTCGGAACTAAAATTCTCTGTCTCGTTTTCGTGATTATTCTTTTGTTTTCGATATCAGTCGGTACTGTAATGCTTAAGGACATTACAGACAGCATGAAACAAATGGCGACTGAAAAAGCGAAAGGCGATCTCGCTTTAAGCAGCGTTTATATTGATGATGTCATTTCAGGGGACTGGCATGTAAGAAACAATGAGCTTTATAAAGGGCAAACACTAATCAACGGAAATGAAGATATCGTTGATCTGCTTGGCGAAAAAACAGGTGATACCGTTACTATTTTCCAAGGAAATACTCGTGTTGCAACCAATGTCATGAAGAACGGCGAAAGAGCTGTTGGCACTCAGGCTTCTAATGAAGTTACTGACGCTGTTTTAAAGAATGGAAAACGATTCTACGGACAAGCAGACGTAGCAGGCTCTTCTTATCAGACGGCATACATGCCTTTAAAAGATCAAAACGGGAATATCATCGGCATGCTGTATACAGGAGCCAATCAAAGCATTTTAGCATCACTTACGCAATCACTCTTCACTCAATTCGCTATCGTTCTTGTTATCGTCATTATTGTATCAGTCATCCTTGTCCTGCTTTTCACCAGAAGGATCAATAAGCGGCTGAACACTTTAAAATTCGCCTTTGAAAGCGCCGGAAACGGAGATATGACAATAGAGGTGTCAGACCGATCCGGTGACGAGCTATCAGAACTCAGCGTCTATTACAATAAGATGAGAATGAAACTGAACGATACCATCCAGACTGTGCAGCAATCAGCCCTTCAGCTTGCATCCGCCTCTCAGCAGCTCTCAGCCGGAGCAGAGGAAACAAATCAAGCTTCAGAAAAGATCACAGAGGCTGTACAGCACATTGCAAACGGGGCTCAGCATCAGATCAACCGAATTGAAAACAGTGAAAGCTCACTAAAACAAGCTTCAGCAGACATCCGGGATATTTCTTCAAATACGGCTGCAATTGCTGACAAAGGACAGCTTGCGCAAACAAAAGCCGACATTGGGCAAAAGGAAATTCTAAATGTACAGGCACAAATGGATGCGATTCACCATTCGATTCAGAAAAGCGGAGAAATCATACAGCAGCTGGACGGCCGCTCTAAACAAATTGAACACATTTTATCCGTCATCACCCAAATTGCCGATCAGACAAACCTCCTTGCGCTAAATGCAGCGATTGAAGCTGCCAGAGCCGGTGAACATGGCAAAGGCTTTGCAGTTGTTGCCGATGAAGTACGTAAATTAGCGGAAGAATCTCAACAATCTGCGGGACAGATTTCAAAACTGGTTACAGAAATACAAAATGATATGAACCTATCTGCTAGATCTGTTGAGCATGTGAAAACAGAGGCTGCAGAAGGTGTCACTATGATTCACCGCACCAGAGATGCATTTAAGGAAATTGCAGCCGCAACAGGTGAAATCAGCGCCGAGATTAGTGATTTATCAGCATCGGTATCAAACATTTCAGCCAGTGCGCATAGCATAAACGATTCCTTTGCAGCCAATACGGCTGACATAAAAGAATCTACAGAAAATACCCGGCAGGCGGCTGCACTAACAGAAGAGCAATTTGCTGCAATGGAAGAGATTACTGCCGCTTCTGAAACGCTATCCCAATTAGCTGAGGAGCTTACCGGTATCATAAGCCAATTTAATATGATTGATCAACCTGAAAACGGCCGATGACTCAGTATCATTATTGTAAATTAGAAACAGTATATTACTAAAAACAAATATTTCGACCTGCTAAAATTACAATTTCAGCAATAAAATGAGTGTAAAACAAAATTTTTCAACCTTTACACCAAACGCTTTCTGGATTACTCTTGGGTCAGTTTTAAAGTTGCTAAAAGCGGGAGGTGAACATCACGATGGACATCATAAAAACTTTACTTCTCGTCATCGTCGTCATAGCAGCTGCAGTTGTCGGCCTGATAAAGGGGGACTTTTTCCCAACTGATCAAAAAACGTCTCAAACGAAAGAATATGACGAAACAATCGCCCTCCCTTCCAACCGTTATCCCGAAACAGCCAAACATATTAAGGATGCGATAAATGAGGGGCACTCAGATGTGTGCACCATCGACAGAGACGGAGCTGAAGAACGCCGCGAGCAATCATTAAAAGACGTACCTCCTAAAACGGGGTATGACAGAGATGAATGGCCAATGGCCATGTGCAAAGAAGGCGGTGAGGGGGCTTCTGTAGAATATATTTCTCCCGCTGACAACCGCGGTGCAGGCTCTTGGGTTGGGCATCAGCTTACCGATTATCCCGACGGCACAAAGGTTTTATTCGCAATTCAGTAAATATGTTAAAAGAGGAGGAACAGCACATTGATCAAGTCATGGAAGCCGCAAGAACTGTCGATTTCATATCATCAATTTACTGTATTTCAAAAGGATTCTGCACCTCCTGTAATGGATTGGACTGACGAAGCCATTGAAAAAGGATATGCTTCGGCGGACGGAGCCATTTCCTTTGAAGCGCAGAGAAATGCAAAGGCCTTTATTCTTTTGCGTCTTAACAGTTCAGAAACTGTAGACTCCTACGAAAAAAAAGTGACTGTTCCCTTTCATGTCACAGAGAACGGAATTCAAATTGAAAGTATTATGTCTAAAAGGCTGTCCTTTGATCTTCCTAAAGGAGACTATCAATTGACATGCTGGACTGTACCGGCTGAGAGGTCAGATTTTCATGCCGACACTTATATTATTGATGCTGTTTCTGTGTAATGAAAAAGCCCTGAGAGAATGACTCTCAGGGACTCTTTATAAACTTTCTCCATTCGTCTTAATCAAATTCTGGTACCAATAAAAGCTTTTTTTCTTCAAGCGTTTTAAATCATGTGTATGTTCTTCATCGCGATTGACATAAACGAATCCGTATCTTTTTTGGTAGCCGTTCAGCCAGCTTAACAGATCAGTAAATGACCAGCTGCAATAGCCGATCACATCGACACCGTCGCTGATGGCTTGTCTGCATTGCTCAAGATGCGAACGCAAATAATCGATTCGATAATCATCCAGCACAGTACCGTCTTCAACCTTATCAAACTCACCTAAACCGTTTTCTGTGATAAACACTGGAAGCTGATAACGGCTTGTAATGCGGCGAAGGCCGGTACGCAATCCAATTGGGTCAATTGTCCAATCCCAGTTGCTCGTTGTCAGGTGCGGATTTTTTTTCGTTTTGAATACCCCGGGTATCCCTGTTTCCTGATTGGTCCCCTTTTGGCCTGTTGTATTCATTTTCCCTTCAGACACACCATCAAGCGGATTTCGTTCATAGGTGATGGTCTGATAATAATTGACACCTATAAAATCAGGCGTCCCTTTCGCAAGCAGCTCCATATCTCCCGCTTCGATTGTTGGTGCCCAGCCCTGTTTTTCTAAATAACGGAAAGGAATTTGCGGGTAGGTTCCCCAGCTGTACATATCCAGCCACCAATTGTTCATAAATTCTTCAGCATTTTCAAATGCCAGTATATCCTCTGGATGGCTTGATAGAGGATAAGCTGGCGAATAAGCAAAGCTCGGACCAATTTTGCCTTCAGGAACATATTCCCTAAAAGATTCAATGGCTTTCGCATTTGCCAGAAACGCAATGTGGTTTGCTTCGTAAAAACGTTTTCTGTCTTTCACTCCAGGCGGATGCATGGCTGTAATAAAGCCGTGATTAAAATTGTAGTTCTGTTCGTTTAACGTAACCCAGTATTTCACTCTGTCTCTATAGTGCTTATAAAGAGTAATACAGTAGTTATTAAAGTCCTCTATGATGTTTCTTGATTCAAAACCGCCATACTCGTCCATAAGCGCCTGAGGCAAATCCCAGTGATATAAAGTCAGAACCGGCTCGATGTTATGAGAAAGCAATTCATCAATCAAATGATCATAAAACGCTAGGCCCGCTTCATTGATCTCCCCTTTTCCTTTTGGAAAAATCCGCGGCCAGCTGACGGAAAATCGATACGCTTTTAAGCCCATCTCAGCCATCAGAGCGACATCTTCTTTATAACGGTGATAATGGTCAACCGCAATATCGCCGTTGGTTCCTTTAAACGTTTTGCCCGGTATTTTTGTAAACACGTCCCAAACAGAAGGGCCTTTGCCTTCTTCGTTCCAAGCGCCTTCAATCTGGTACGCTGCAGAAGCAGAGCCCCACAAAAAATGTTTCGGAAAAGATTCTGGATGCTGGTGGATCATAGTGTTTATCACTCCTGAACTATTTGATAAACCTATCATAGGTTATGAAACGCGTTTCATATCAACTCGATGTTAATCGCGGAACAGCTCAGCCAATATTTTTTCTCTTTGTCCAAGAAAATATCGTGTTAATTGAACATGTTCTGTATTCTCATACTCTGTATGATGTATTCTTCCACCATCAAAGCTTAAAATATTAGCATTGGGATATCCCAACAGGATCGGAGAGTGAGTCGCAATGATCATCTGTACATTTCCACCCTTCACCAAATCATATACAACTCTCAAAAAAGCGAGCTGCCTAGCCGGAGAAAGTGCCGCTTCCGGCTCATCTAAAAGATAAATCGATTTTTCTTTAAAACGATGACGGAATAGAGACATAAAAGACTCTCCATGTGATTGCTTGTGCAGCGGCCGCCCTCCATAAGAACGGTATGGCTGCGGAGCATCTTTTTCCATCTCATCAAGATGAAGAGAAAGATGATAAAACGATTCAGCTCTTAAAAAGAAGCCATTTGTTACCTTTGGAAGCCAAGATAAGCGTATGTAATCTCCTAAAAGAGAGTCTGACTCCTGTAATTCATAGAGATTATTTCGGCTTCCTCCCGCTGTATTGAATTCACACTTATCCGCTATCGCTTCAAGCAAAGTAGATTTACCAGATCCATTTTCCCCCACAAAAAAAGTCACTTGGCTAGTAAATAAAACTTCATTTAATTGACTTATAGCCGGGATAGAAAAAGGAAATCTGTCAAAGTCCGAAATCTTATCTCGAAGAAGAGTAACCTTTTTTAAAAACATGGCATCTCCTTTCTATCACTCAGTTACATAATATATTGAGAAAAATCTTCTGTATCCATAAAAACACAACCCATCCTAGTATTCCAACGCATAACGCTAACCAGAACGGCACATGTATTTTCAGCAAAAACGCCAAAATAGCGAGTAAACAAACTGTAGCAGGGATTCCAGTAAGCACACCCGATGCAAATTGACTTAATTGAGCTGTTTTTCCCCCCTGTACTTGCATCCAAAAAAGACTTAATAAACTGACCAAGGGTAAAGCGGCAATAATCCCTCCATAGGTCGGATGTCTTTTTGATATTTCAGTAACAAAACCGATAATCAACGCTGAGATGATTACTTTGCTTAAAACTGCCATTGTTTAGCTTCCTTACTTAAAAGTTCAAAGGCCTGTTCAAGTAATTCCTTTTCTGATGTGCTCATTCGTTCAATGATTTCTTTTAACTTCTCTTTATCTAGCTGTGTATGCTGTTCAAGAACAGAGCTTCCTTCTTGTGTTAAGAAAACTAAAACCTTTCGTTCATCTTGGTGACTTCGCCGTTTAGCTACAAATCCCTTTTGAATTAAACGTTTAGTATGCTCTGACGCTGTATTATGAGAGACAGACAAGTATTCAGCCAAAGCACCTATTGTTGATTCGCCTTGCTTTTCAATATGCTGCATAAGACGTATTGCCTGGTGAGAAATATTTTCTTTATGTTTGTAATGTAATGAATAATAAATATCTGTCCACTGCTGATTTAGTTTAGCTATGAAATCCATTTCCATCATACACACCCCTTTATATCGTATTATACGATATAAATTATAACTACGATACTACTTTCTAAAATTACACTTATTGATTACTAGCAGCTTTTTCACAATAAAAAAGCACCCAATTCCCCTTGGATGCTTACCGTCTTAATGTCTTTTTTCAAATTTATGCGGATGGGGGTGAGCCTTTGGAACAAAGCCGTTTTGTTTCATCATTTCAAAGTGTTTGTCCATGTGATTTTTGATGTGTTCTCCTCTTTCTTTAGGCAGGACACCGTATTGTACGTACTTTGAAATAACGTCTTTGCGCTTTTTGAGTATGTCTGCTTCGAGCTGTTCAATTTCTTTCTTTTCCTGTTCTGTCAGTTTGACATTTGCGGGTGGCTGCTGCTGTTTTTCAGCCGCTTCAGCTGTACCGGACAAAGAAATGACAGCCACAGCGATGAACATTGTGATGATGTTGTTTTTCATTCGTTTCATCCAATTTATTCCTCCAATCCTATTTTTCATATGTTTTGCTGCATTGAATTTTTTATGCATCCAAAATAAAAAGAGCGAACCATTATTCGCTCTTTCCGATCTGTTCGTCCAGTATAAAGTTCTTCTTCACCCGGTGCCGCGTAAGTGACATACGTTCCCGAGATTAAATCATGCAGTGTCCGTTTGTCTTCTCGCACGCCGATCAGAATCAGGCTGGCGATCAAGCCGAGTCCGAAGGTGATGCCGTAAACCAGACCGGCAACAATAACTCGCAAAAACATCGTTAGAAGACTGACTTGTGATCCGTCTTTTTTTACGATTCTGATACCGCAGATTCTTTTTCCGATA
The DNA here is from genome assembly GCF_040784915.1 of Bacillus vallismortis. Lineage (GTDB taxonomy): Bacteria > Bacillota > Bacilli > Bacillales > Bacillaceae > Bacillus > Bacillus subtilis_G. The sequence continues at coordinate 374,138 of NZ_CP160797.1, read as the reverse complement.
AGGTAGCCGTTCCAAAACACAGGCAGCAAAATAGAGTACAGCAGAACAATCAAGCTGATGAACATGCTGTCGTTCGGGTCTTTTCCTGTAATCAGCCAATAGATCAGCAAAAGAGGCACCGAGACAATCATATAATCCAGCAATGAAGCTCCCAGTCTGATCCAGAATCCTGCTGGTTTGTAAATATTCAATTTGACTCCCCATTATGTCTTCAATATGACTTTGATGTTCCATCTTCTTTCTTATCGACTATAACATATGCCTTAGGAGCATCAGCAAGATTTAACTTTATCCGGGAGACCGATTTCATACTTCTTCCCCATGTCATACAGCAGTGGCAGCAGATGAATGACGGATGCCCGGCACATCGGTGCGGATACGTATAATGGCCTGAGATCAGCTCAACATGCTCTTTCCCTTGGTATGTCAATGCATTCATCCTTGAACAACTCCTTTTTTATCCCCCTTCCTTTCATCACCGCATTTAAACGCCAAAACGCTTTTGTATACACAATTCGAACTTTTTGAAAACGTCATCAACATATTGCAACCCTCTATGTTCAATGCTATCTTTTTAGTTGATTAACAGATTGGGGGAAACAAAGGTGAAATCATTCATGCAATCAAAAGCCGTTATATTCAGTTTCACAATGGCTTTCTTTCTTATATTGGCAGCTTGTTCCGGCAAAAATGAAGCCGATTCCAAGGATACAGGCTGGGATCAGATTAAAGACAAAGGGAAGATCGTTGTCGCTACATCCGGTACGCTTTATCCCACTTCTTATCACGAAACCGATTCTGGTTCCGATAAGCTGACGGGCTACGAGGTTGAAGTTGTTCGCGAAGCGGCAAAACGCTTGGAACTGAAGGTTGAATTTAAGGAGATGGGCATTGACGGGATGCTGACAGCTGTCAACAGCGGCCAGGTTGACGCAGCCGCAAATGACATCGACGTAACGAAAGACCGAGAGAAGAAGTTTGCGTTTTCCACTCCATATAAATATTCATATGGCACAGCAATTGTCCGAAAAGACGATTTATCAGGGATTAAAACCCTTAAGGATTTAAAAGGGAAGAAAGCGGCTGGCGCGGCTACAACTGTCTACATGGATGTAGCGAGAAAATACGGCGCCAAAGAAGTGATATATGATAATGCGACCAACGAGCAGTATTTAAAAGATGTTGCCAACGGACGCACTGATGTCATTTTAAACGACTATTACCTGCAGACACTTGCGCTCGCAGCATTCCCGGATCTCAACATTACGATCCACCCGGACATCAAGTACATGCCGAATCAACAGGCGCTTGTCATGAAAAAAAGCAATGCGGCACTTCAGAAAAAGATGAACGAAACACTGAAAGAGATGAGCAAAGATGGCACTTTGACTAAGCTCTCGAAACAATTCTTCAATAAAGCAGATGTATCAAAGAAACTGGATGTCGACGTTCAGGACGTTGATTTGTAATCGGACGCCATGATAAATAGTATTCAGTGGGAATATATTTTCAACACGAAGCTGGCGATTGAATCGTTTCCTTATGTCATACAAGGCATTGGATACACGCTGCTCATCTCTTTTGTGAGCATGTTTGCGGGAACGGCGATCGGCCTGTTCATATCACTCGCCAGAATGTCTACACTTGGCTTGTTAAGATGGCCGGCGAAGCTCTATATCTCCTTTATGCGAGGCGTTCCGATCTTGGTCATCTTGTTTATCCTTTATTTTGGATTTCCTTATATCGGCATTGAATTTTCCGCTGTTACGGCCGCTTTAATCGGCTTTAGCCTTAACAGCGCCGCCTACATTGCGGAAATTAACCGTTCAGCCATTTCATCCGTTGAAAAAGGACAGTGGGAAGCCGCATCCTCGCTCGGCCTTTCCTATTGGCAGACGATGAGGGGCATTATTTTGCCGCAATCGATCCGTATTGCGCTGCCTCCGCTTGCCAATGTATTGCTTGACTTAATCAAAGCGTCCTCTCTCGCTGCGATGATCACAGTGCCGGAATTGCTCCAGCATGCGAAAATCATCGGCGGCAGAGAGTTTGATTACATGACCATGTATATTCTGACCGCTCTCATCTATTGGGCCATCTGCTCAGCAGCGGCAGCTTTTCAAAATATCCTTGAGAAGAAATACGCTCATTATGTTTAAACAAACGTTTCATTAAAAAAAGCCGCTCCGCAGGAGACGGCTTTCAGATTATTAACAAAATCCTAAAACGGTTTTCGTTTTAGGATTTTGTTTTCTTTTCAGACCCTTGAAGTCGGTGACAGCGGCGTTTGAGCAGGACGCTCCAGCATTTAGACGCTGATCTTTTTTAATGTGAGCACCGGCGCGCAGGCTTGACAACGAATGCGGGGGTTGCCAACACGCTGTTTCTATTGATTCAGCTTCCACTTGAACGGGTCCTCAAACAGCGACCAATCTGAATCAAATTCATATTCAGTCAACAGGCATTGATCAAGCTCTTTCGTAATCTCTTCTTCATCCAAATCTGTTCCGATCAACACTAGCTGTGTCAGTCGGTCACCGAATTCCGGATCCCAGTCCTCCAGAATTTCCGGTTCCTGCTGTTTGACTTGCTCCTGTTCCAGCTTAGGCAGCGCCGCCACCCAATAGGATACAGGCTCAATCGTAACGGACGGCCCGGCTTGCGACATCAGCAAAGCAAGGTTGTTATGAGATGCACACCAGACGATTCCTTTGGCGCGAACCACGTTCTTTGGCATTTGATCCATCCAGCGATAAAACCGTGTGGAATGAAACGGTAAACGTCTCTTATACACAAATGAAGAGATGCCGTACTCTTCTGTTTCCGGGGTATGTTCCGCATGACCCGCAGTCAGCTCTTGAATCCAGCCGGCCGATCCGCTCGCTTCCTCAAAGTTAAATAATCCTGTATGCAAAATCTCCTGCGGTTTTACATTTCCTTTGACGGATCGAATGAATTTTGCCCTAGGCTGCAGTGTGCGAAGAACTTTTTCAAGCTGCTCGAGCTCTTGCTCGCTGACCAAATCACATTTATTTAAGATCAGAACATCACAAAACTCGACTTGGTCGATCAAGAGGTCGGCAATTTCTCTTTCATCCCCTTCTCCCAATGCTTCTTTGCGGTCCAGCAGGCTATCGCCTGACTGGTAATCATGCCAAAAACGGTTGGCATCAACCACTGTCACCATCGTATCCAGCTGACAGAATTTTGTAAGGTCGATTCCCATCTCTTCATCGATATAAGAAAAAGTCTGGGCCACCGGAATCGGTTCGCTGATTCCCGTTGATTCGATGACGATATAATCAAACCGCCCTTCCTTCGCCAGCTTCTCGACTTCAATTAATAAATCTTCGCGAAGCGTACAGCAAATACAGCCGTTTGACATTTCCACAAGCTTCTCATCGGTTCTGGAAAGGCCTCCTTCCTGCTTAACCAAACCCGCGTCAATGTTCACCTCGCTCATATCGTTGACGATGACTGCTATTTTTAAGCCTTCGCGATTTTGCAAAATGCTGTTCAGCAATGTTGTTTTTCCCGCTCCAAGATAACCGCTCAGTACGGTAACCGGAATTTTTTTCATGGTAATGTCCTCCTTATAAAATAGAATGATTACGATTTAAATTGTATGCTTCGCCGTATGTGCAATGGTGTAAGCAGCTTTTCGCGCTCCGGAAATATTTCTCGCTGTCGGCCCGATTTCTAATTCAGCCAAGGCTCCCATTACGTATAATCCTTTTCCCCATTGCAAATCCTGGCCGACAATCGGAAAACCGCAGCCTGCATACGGCAATTGCTCCGCTTCCGCCGCTCTCTGTACCCACTCGAACCGGCTGATGTCCGAAGTAAAACCTGTTGCCAGTGCGATACGCTCATATTCGTATAGCGATTCGCTGTTCTTACCGTGTATCTGTATCTTACCGTCAACTGTTTTTTGGCAAGAATCAATGTCATCCTGAATAACTTTTACTCTGCCCTCTTCCCTATAGACAGCAAGCGTTCTTGAAATGTCCTTTGGAAAAGAGCCGCGATGTCTCGCGCTTGTGATCCATTGCCTTCTCTTTTGATAGTCTGACGTTTTACTGAATGCTTTCATATATTTCGGACCAAGCCAGCCCGGATCACTGTCAAAGTCATAGATTCGGAACGGATGCCTCACTAGCATCGTGACATCATGCCCGTCATCCGCGAGTTTTATGGCGTAATGAGCCGCCGTTATCCCTCCACCCACAATTGCGATTTGCACACTTTCATCCCTAACATCATACACGTCTCTGTCAAACACATGATAAATGCCGTCATTCTGAAATGGTTTTGCCCACTCCGGCCAAGAAGGCTGATGAGAAAAACTCATGGCTAAAACCACTCGTTCCCCCGTGAGTGTTCCAGCGGCATCTGTCTCCGCTTCCCATAACCCATTTTTCCTTCTCAAATTTGTCACCATGCCTGTTTTCCACGCTCGATCAATATGTAACTCGTCCAGCACAGTCTCGCAGTGCTCATTGAAGAGCGACAGCGAGGGCCTCTTATATCTACCGAAAAACACTTCCGGCCATTGGCTTTTATCCGCATACATTTGCAGGCTGAACGGCTCTGTGTCTACGTGATGAACCGAAGGAGAGCGCAAATATTTCATCTGAATGCGGGCTGTGTTTCGTTTCCAGCATTCAAGAGGCCGTTCATGAGGATCAATGATGGCAAGATCCTCAATTGTTGCCTTTCCGCTTTTCACCAGATGCACAGCCAAGGTTGAGCCTTGGATGCCACCGCCAATGATCAGCCATTTATACATGAGAGAATCCCCTCTTTTCAAAACGTAATTGTTACGATTTAAATCGTATGTTCTTTTTTCATTTTTGTCAACCACCTTTCCATTCAGCTGATCACAACTTTCGTATGGCCAGGGATGTTTTCATATATCCATTTCGCATCCGGGATGGTCAGCCTGATACAACCATGAGATGCTTTCGTTCCTAGTTTTTCAGCTTCTTTTTCAATGACTTTTTTATCCTTTGTCATTGGCACGCTGTGAAATAAAAATTCGCCATGGTTTTTCCATGAGACCCAGTATTCCGCGCCTTCCTGATATCCTTCGGAGAAAAACCATTCTCCCCGTTCAGGTTCGATATGAAAGGTGCCCTTTGGCGTAGCGTCATCCTTTGTTTGATCAAGTCCTGACGAGACAATCATTGTATATAGGGTTTTGCTTTCTTCTTTGATGTAAGCCTTCTGCTTTTTCACATCCACATCAATCCAGACATGCTTCTGCTTGATATCCGGGTATTCACCGCCTGAAGGCTTTGTCCAATCAATGCTTGTTTTTTCTGTTTTTTGATCGGACGTTGCGTGCTCTTCCATTTTCTTCTTATCAGCGCTTACTTGTTCTTCCGTTTTCTTTGTATCGGCACTTGCGTGTTCTTCCGCATGGCCAGAGCAGGCTGACAGCAGGCAGGCCGGCATCAGGACCGCAGCAATGAATAATGAGAGTTTCATATTTGATCCACCTGTTTCGAAAAACGCAGCTTCGCATAGGCATCGTGGAGATGGATCGATTCTTCATTGCGGCATTCAATCTCAAAGGCTGACACCCATTCAAGCTCATACAAATCAGCGGCAATCAGCCGGGCGAGATCCTCAACAAATCTCGGGTTTTCATACGCCGTTTCCGTTACGGCTTTTTCATCAGGGCGCTTCAGCACCGGATACAGTCTCGCGGAGGCATTTGATTCCGCGGCGTCAAGCAAATCGGCTTTAAAATCGCTTGGCAGCGATGCAGCCTGATGAATATCAACCCAAATGCTGACTGTTCCCCTCTGATTATGAGCACTGTATTCACTGATTTCCTTGGAACAGGGGCAAAGGGTCGTTACTTTCGCTGAGATGCCGGCACGCTGTTCAAACGGCTGATCTTCTTGATAGGTGACAGACATCAATATGTCAGCATGCATCAGGCCCGATTTCTCAAGCTTCGGACTTTTCCGTTCGAAAAACCATGGAAACCTCACTTCGACTGAAGCTGATGACTGACCCATATTTTCTGCAAGCTCTTTCGTAAATTGCTGAAGAGAGCAAAATGAGAGAACCCAGCCGTTTTGATGATAGACTTGCAGCAGCTCTGTTAACCGGCTCATGTTGATTCCCTTTTGATTTCTCCGCAAATCACAAGTCATTGTAAAGTTCGCAGCCGTTGTTTGCTCAGCAGGCGCCATGGCAGAAGTGATTGTGACCGGATGGGACACATTAGCGACACCTACATGCTGAATGTCAAAAAAATAATCCTTCCTGATATTTTGCAAATCCTTCATTTTCTCTTTTTCTACAGGTTTTTCGCCTTTCATCGGACTGACCGACCCAAAGTATTGAAGACGCTCCGGTTTTTCCGGCAGCAGCGTGTGTTGATTCAATCAGAAAACCCCTCTCAACAAATCGTAATAATTACTATTTATTTTGATCGGTTCAGCGATTAAAATCAAGAGAAAATAAAAAAGACACGCACAAATGCGTATCCGTGAAAATCTAAACATCCGCCGGGCTGCTTTCCGCGCTCCAGCTTTTTCTCCAGTAATAGCCTGCGGCAAGCACGAGCGCAAACGCCAGCAGTGCGATACAGGAAAATGTAATAAATCCGATAGCATATGAGCCTGTCATCTGTTTTAGCGACCCTAAGATGTTCGGCAGGAAAAAACCTCCTATGCCGCCGGCCGCGCCGACGATTCCCGTCACCATGCCGATTTCTTTGCGGAAGCGCTGCGGCACGAGCTGGAATACTGCCCCGTTGCCCATTCCGAGCCCCATCATGCCGACAAACAAAAGAACGATGACCATCGAAAGAGACGGCAGGCTGCTGACCCCGGCCATGCACAGGGCCACGACGACAAACAAGACAGAAAGCACTTTTGTGCCGCCGACACGATCTGAAATCCAGCCCCCGACAGGCCGGAAAAAACTCCCCGCCGCCACACATAATGTAACAAAATCGCCCGCGTGAATTTTTGACAGCTGGTATTGATCGACGAAGAAAATAGATAAAAAGCTTGATAGTCCGACAAATCCCCCGAATGTGACGCTGTACAGCAGGCAGAAAAACCATGTTTCCTTCTGCCCGAACACATGCAGGTAGTTTTTGAGCGGCTGCGGCGCCGGCTGTGCAGGAGAATCCTTTGCAATGGATACAAAAAGAATAAAGACGATCAGCAAAGGAATAAGCGCAATTCCCATGACAATGTGCCAGCCGAACTGCTCCGCAAGACGCGGGCCAAACAGGGTTGCAAACAAAGTGCCGCTGTTCCCCGCGCCAGCGATCCCCATCGCAAGCCCCTGCAAATGAGGCGGATACCACCGGCTTGCCATAGGCAGCGCAACGGCAAAGCTTGCCCCCGCCACGCCAAGCAGAATCCCGATGGCATACAGCTCAGGCAGCGAACGGCCGCCAAATGTCCCCCACAGCAGCGGAATCATTGTCACCAGCATCCCGACCACTGCCGTTTTTTTCGGTCCGATTCTATCCGTTAAAATACCGAGAAGGATACGAAACACAGATCCTGCTAAAATCGGCACGGCCACCACAAGCCCTTTCTCAAAAGGAGACAGGCCAAAATCCTGAGAAATATAAACCCCCAGTGCCCCAAGCATAACCCATATCATAAAACTCACATCAAAGTATAAAAAGGAACAGAGTAAAGTGAGTGGATGACCGCTAGTTTTCAGTTCCGACAGCTTCATAAGATTCCCCTTTCTTGACCCTCGATTATTTTAAATTTTCTGAATTAAGGATATATGAGCATTTTTTTCTAGAAAAGACATGTGTAAGCTTTTGTGACACGTTTAATGCGTTAACAAAGCATTTTGACATAATTTTTAATAAGAGAAAACTTACACGCTGCAATAAAGGAGGTCTGGTACATGAAGAAACAAAGACTGGTGTTGGCAGGAAACGGAATGGCCGGCATCCGCTGTATTGAAGAAGTCTTAAAGCTGAATCGCCAAATGTTTGAGATTGTCATTTTCGGAAGCGAACCGCATCCCAACTACAATCGGATTCTCTTATCCTCTGTTTTGCAGGGGGAGGCGTCACTCGATGACATTACACTGAACAGCAAGGATTGGTACGCCAAGCACGGGATTACCCTTTACGCGGGCGAAACGGTTGTTCAAATTGATACAGATCAGCAGCGGGTCATCACGGATCGCAAACGAACCCTTTCTTATGACAAACTCATTCTGGCAACAGGCTCCTTCCCCCATATTCTCCCCATTCCCGGGGCGGACAAAGAAGGCGTCTATGGATTTCGGACAATAGAAGACTGCCAAGCGTTGATGAGCATGGCCGAACACCATCAAAAAGCAGCGGTGATCGGAGCCGGCTTATTAGGGCTGGAAGCTGCAGTCGGGTTAAAGCATCTCGGCATGGATGTCAGCGTCATTCACCACTCCTCCGCCATCATGCAAAAACAGCTCGATCACACCGCGTCGCGGCTGCTGCAGACGGAGCTGGAACGGAAAGGCTTAACCTTTCTTTTGGAGAAAGAAACCGTATCTATTTCTGGTGCCGCGCGGGCAGACGGCGTCCGTTTTAAAGACGGCTCTTCACTGAAAGCAGACTTGATTGTGATGGCGGCTGGCGTGAGGCCGAATATTGAATTAGCTGTATCCGCCGGAATCAAAGTGAACCGCGGGATCATCGTGAATGACTGCATGCAGACGAGCGAACCGAATGTGTTTGCAATCGGGGAATGCGCCGAGCATAACGGAACGGTGTACGGCTTGGCGGCACCCCTTTATGAACAGGGAAACGTTCTCGCCAAACATATTTGCGGCGTTCCGTGCGAAGGATATCAAGGCTCATCACCATCTGCCGCTTTAAAAATAGCCGGAATTGATGTGTGGTCAGCCGGAAAAGTTCACGAAGATGAACGCACGACGAGTATTAACATCTACGATGAACAAGCAGGCATCTATAAAAAAGCACTCTTTGAGGATGACAAACCGGCCGGCGTTATTTTGTTCGGAGACACACGTGACAAGCAGCGGCTTCTCGACAGCCTGCTCAAACAACGAGATATCTCCATTGTCAAAAAGCAGATCATCGAACCGGAGAAAACCGGCAGATTATTTGAATCCATGCCCTCCAGTGAAACGATTTGCCAATGCAGCTCAGTGACGAAAGGCGCGATTGAAGAAGCGGTGCACACGAAAGGCTTAACAACTGTTGAGGATGTCAAACACTGCACCAAAGCATCCGGCTCCTGCGGAGGATGCAAGCCGCTTGTTGAAGACTTTTTGAGGTACATGGCCAGCGGCGAATATACAGAGCCCGCCGGTTCACCTGCATTTTGCGCATGCACCGATTTGACGGAAGACGACATCATTGCTGAGCTTCAGCGCAGACCATTCACTGATCCTGCAGAAGCGATGAGCCAGCTTGGCTGGAAAACGAAAAACGGATGCCGCAAATGTGTCCCGGCGATTCAATACTATCTGGAAAAGCTGCATGCCGGTTTTGTTCAGCCGGAATCATCCTCAGAAGACACATGCATCCTCATACCGCAAATGTACGGCGGGATGACAAACGCGGAGCAGCTAAGAAACATCGCCGACATCATCGAAGCATACAGCATCCCTGACGTATCCATCACTCACAGCCAAAGACTGAAGCTTTCCGGGATCAAGCCTGCGGATCTCCCGAACATCAAAGAAGACCTAAAAATGCCCGTTTGCACCCATGAACACCGTCGCGCGCTGCAAAGTGTCAAAGCATGTACATGCGGGCAAAACCGGTCGATTCAGCAGCTGGCAGCCCAGATTGAAAGACATCTTGAGATGCTTTCCATGCCCGCTTCCATGTCTATCAGCTTATCATGTGAAACAGACTGCACCGATGCCGCCATACAAGATGTCGGCGCGATTCGAACGCAAGCTGGCTGGGACATTTACATCGGCGGCGTCCGGGGAACTCATGCCCGTTCCGGAGCTCTGTTTTGTGTGACAGACAGCGCAGACAGCACTGCCGGCATGATCAAAGGACTGGTTCAGTATTACCGTGAAACGGCTCATTACTTAGAAGCCGTTCATCAGTGGATGGACCGTCTCGGGATCGTTCATATCAGAGAAGTGCTATTTGAAGAGGACCTTGGGACACAGCTTCTGGAAAACCTCCAAACTGACCTGTCACTGATTCAAAACCCGCCCATACAGGCTGGCGCACATAAGAAAGGATGAGGCATTTTGACTGAACGACTGCTTAGATATTTCCGTGATAAACAGCAAGACATCCAATCAGAAAAAACGTATGACACCCAATGCCCGTTTTGCAGTATGCAGTGCAAAATGCAGCTCGTGGAACAAACCATCGTCACGCGGAAAAAGTACACAGCGATCGGGATTGATAACCCTACGACACAGGGCCGGTTATGCCTGAAGGGCATGAACGCCCACCAGCATGCCTTGAACTCCTCCCGCATCACCCGGCCGCTGCTGAAGAAAAACGGCGAATTTCTGCCTGTTTCCTGGGAAGAAGCACTGAATCACATCAAAGACCAAGTGACGATGATTCAAGCAGAACACGGCCATGACGCCCTGGCTGTATACGGAAGCGCCTCAATTACGAATGAAGAGGCGTATTTGTTAGGGAAGTTCGCACGGGTTGGCTTACAGACAAAATATATCGACTACAATGGGAGGCTATGTATGTCCGCCGCTTCAACCGCAGCCAATCAAACATTCGGTGCGGACAGAGGTTTAACGAATCCCTTATCAGACATCCCCCACACCCGTGTGATCATTTTGGCCGGCACCAATATCGCGGAATGCCAGCCTACGATGATGCCGTACTTTGAAAAAGCGAAGGAAAACGGCGCTTACATCATTGCTATTGATCCGCGCGAAACACCGACAACAAAAATCGCCGATCTTCATCTGAAAATCAAGCCCGGCACAGACGCTGCCCTTGCCAACGGTCTCGTCAAAATCATCATCGACGAACAGCTCGTAAACACTGATTTCATTCGATCACGAACAAACGGTTTCGAGGAGCTGAGGAAGCATACTAACACGTTGAGCCTGAATGATATCACTGATCAGACAAGTGTCCCGCTGGCGCACATGCGAAAAGCCGCTGTAAAGTTTGCCAAGGAAACGTCCGGCATGCTGTTTACGGCGCGCGGGATTGAACAGCAAACCGATGGAACAGCGGCTGTAAAGGGCTTTTTAAACATGGTGCTGATCACAGGAAAAATCGGCAAACCTTATTCGGGCTACGGGGCGATCACCGGACAAGGCAACGGACAAGGCGCAAGAGAGCATGGACAAAAAGCCGATCAGCTTCCGGGCTACCGTTCTATCGAAAATGAACAACACCGCGCGCATATTGCGAAAGTGTGGGGAATTCATCAGGATAAACTCCCTCGAAAAGGTGTCTCGGCCTATGAAATGATAGAAAAAATCAATGACGGCGACATCAAAGGACTGTTCCTTATGTGCTCCAACCCTGCTGTCTCCAGCCCAAATGCAAATTTCGTAAAAAAAGCTCTGAGAAAACTGACATTCTTTGTTGCGATCGATTTGTTTATGTCTGAGACTGCGGCATACGCAGATGTGATTTTGCCCGCCTCCTCTTATTTAGAAGATGAGGGCACCATGACAAATGTCGAAGGCCGCGTGACATTAAGAGAAGCAACCCGGCCATGTCCCGGTGAAACAAAGCATGATTGGCAGATTATTTGTGACATCGCATCCGCTCTCGGGAAAGGCCGCTACTTTTCTTACACGTCAGCTAAGGATATTTTTAATGAATTGAGAGAAGCGAGCCGAGGCGGGATTGCCGATTATTCGGGCATCACATACGACAGACTCAAACGTGAAGGCGGCATTCATTGGCCGTGTCCCGAAGCTGATCACCCCGGAACCGGGCGCTTGTTTGCGGACTCATTCGCCCATCCGGATCAAAAAGCGGCACTAAGTGTGATTCCAAACGACCCGGCCGTTCCAAAAGAGAAGCCGACTGCCGATTATCCGCTTTATTTAACGACAGGCCGAGTCATGTCTCACTACTTAACAGGCGTTCAAACGAGAAAAAGCGCCGCCCTTGCCGCGAGACATTTTGAATCGTTTATGGAAATTCATCCGCAAACAGCGGCGTCCTTCCATATTGAAGACCGTGTGCTCGTAAAAATAGAATCCCCGCGGGGAAGCATCACCGTCCGCAGCAAATTATCGGAACAAATCAGAAAAGACACCGTTTTTGTTCCCATTCATTGGGCAGATGCTCAAAATGTGAATGATTTAATCGGCGAAGCCTTAGATCCAGCCTGTAAAATGCCCGGTTTCAAAGTATGCGCCGTCCGAATCAGACCTTTTTAAATTTTTCATAAAATTTTTAGAACTTTTCGTATATTTTGTTACATTTTATAACATGTATCTTAAATATTCCTTTTTGCTGTGCTACGCTGGAAAAAACATTGATAAGGAGCGGATCATCTGATGGGAAAAAAACAACTAGTTCTTGTTGGAAACGGAATGGCCGGGGTAAGAGCCATTGAAGAGATACTGAGTGTTGCAAAAGACGAGTTTCAGATCACAATTTTCGGTGCCGAACCGCATCCCAATTACAACCGAATCCTTTTGTCAAAAGTGCTTCAAGGCGATACCGACATTAAAGATATTACGTTAAATGATTGGGACTGGTACGAAGAAAACAATATTCAATTGTATACAAATGAAACAGTCATCAAGGTGGACCCGGAAAACAAAACGGTCATCACAGATGCAGACAGAATCCAGCCTTATGACGAATTGATTCTGGCGACAGGCTCTGTCCCTTTTATCCTTCCGATTCCGGGCGCAGACAAAAAAGGCGTCACCGCTTTCCGGGACATAAAAGATACAGACACGATGCTCGCCGCGTCAAAACAATATAAAAAAGCAGCCGTCATCGGAGGAGGCCTGCTCGGTTTAGAAGCCGCCCGCGGACTGCTGAATCTCGGCATGGAGGTATCCGTCATCCACCTCGCGCCATTTTTGATGGAACGACAGCTTGATGCAGCGGCGGGACGCCTGCTGCAAAACGAGCTAGAAAAACAAGGAATGACATTCTTGCTTGAAAAACAAACCGAAGAGATTATCGGTGATGGCCGTGTTGAAGGCCTCCGCTTCACAGACGGCACAAGCATTGAAGCAGATTTAGTCGTCATGGCCGTAGGCATCCGCCCGAATACAGCGCTCGGAGCCGAAAGCGGCATTCCGGTGAACCGCGGAATCATCGTCAACGATTATATGGAAACTGAAATCCCGCACATTTATGCGGTCGGCGAATGCGCTGAGCATCGGGGGATCGCATACGGGCTCGTGGCGCCGCTCTATGAACAGGCAAAAGTGCTGGCGAAGCATATGTGCGGCATCGAAACAAAACCGTATGAAGGCTCCGTTCTCTCCACTCAGTTAAAGGTATCAGGCGTCGAGGTCTTCTCTGCCGGTGACTTTGATGAATCAGAGGAGAAAAAAGCAGTTAAAGTCTTCGATGAGCAGGACGGCATCTATAAAAAAATCGTCCTGAGGGGCAATCAAATTGTCGGTGCTGTTTTATTCGGCGACAGCAGCGAAGGCAATCGCCTGTTTTCTATGATTCAAAAAGAAGCCGACATCACTGAAACCTCTAAAATATCAATCTTACAGCCTCTCAACCAAGAAGCAGGCACAAGCATTACCGCGGCGATGAGCGACGATGAAATCATCTGCGGCTGTAACGGCGTGTCAAAAGGTGCGATTATTCAAGCCATACAGGAAAAAGGCTGCTCGTCAACGGACGAGATCAAAGCATGCACCGGTGCATCCCGTTCATGCGGAGGCTGTAAACCACTCGTAGAAGAAATCCTCCAGCATACACTCGGATCAGACTTTGATGCGTCAGCGCAAAAAGAAGCGATTTGCGGCTGCACGACATTGTCGAGAGATGAAATCGTAGAAGAAATCAAAGCCAAAGGGCTGTCACATACAAGAGAAATCATGAACGTACTCGGCTGGAAAACGCCAGAAGGCTGTTCCAAATGCCGGCCGGCTTTGAACTACTACTTAGGCATGATCAATCCAACCAAATACGAAGATGACCGGACTTCCCGCTTTGTTAACGAACGAATGCACGCCAATATTCAAAAAGACGGAACATATTCAGTCGTGCCCCGGATGTACGGCGGCGTGACCAACTCCACAGATTTGCGCAAGATTGCCGATGTCGTCGACAAATATGAGATCCCGCTCGTTAAAATGACCGGCGGCCAGCGAATTGATCTCATCGGCGTGAAAAAAGAAGACCTTCCGAGGGTATGGAAAGATCTCGATATGCCGTCAGGCTACGCGTACGGGAAAACGCTCCGCACAGTAAAAACGTGCGTAGGCGAGCAATTCTGCCGCTTCGGCACGCAAGACTCCATGGCACTGGGCATTGCGCTTGAGAAAAAATTCGAAGGGCTGAACACGCCTCATAAAGTGAAAATGGCCGTGTCTGCCTGCCCGCGAAACTGTGCGGAATCCGGCATTAAGGACCTTGGCGTTGTCGGCATTGATGGAGGCTGGGAGCTTTATGTCGGCGGAAACGGCGGAACTCATTTACGTGCCGGCGATTTGCTGATGAAGGTGAAAACAAATGAAGAAGTCTTAGAATACGCAGGCGCTTATCTGCAATACTACCGCGAAACCGCAAACTATCTGGAGCGTACATCCGCATGGCTTGAGCGCGTCGGTTTATCCCATGTCCAATCCGTGTTAAACGATCCGGAAAAACGGCAGGAGCTGAACGACCGAATGAATGAAACACTCTCTGTCCACAAGGATCCGTGGAAGGGCTTTTTGGAAAATAAACAAACCTCTAAAGAATTATTTGAAAACGTCGTGACCACATCATAATGACAAAAAACAAACATGAAGGAGGAATGAACATGGTAAACAAAGGCGCAACAAAAGTATGGATCGGAAAAATTGAAGAATTGCCTGAACAATTAGGCAAAACAGTGTATATTGAAGATAAGGAACTCGCGGTTTTTAAGCTTTCAAACGGAAGCGTCCGTGCCATCGAAAACCGCTGTCCGCACAAGGGCGGCGTTCTAGCGGAAGGTATCGTCAGCGGCGAATATGTTTTTTGCCCGATGCACGACTGGAAAATCTCCTTAGAAGATGGAACCGTCCAAGCACCGGATCACGGATGCGTCAAAACATACGAAACGCTGATCGAAGGAGAACATGTTTATCTCGTATATTGATCAAAAGACCGGATCACTTTT
Source organism: Bacillus vallismortis (assembly GCF_040784915.1). Taxonomy (GTDB): domain Bacteria; phylum Bacillota; class Bacilli; order Bacillales; family Bacillaceae; genus Bacillus; species Bacillus subtilis_G. Next base: position 358,872 of record NZ_CP160797.1, on the reverse strand, counting down.
CAAGTGATCCTTCATTTTTACAGTGACGGAAGGATGACATGACATGAAGAACGGAATCGTATATTTCGTGGGAGCAGGCCCCGGCGATCCGGGGCTGCTCACCATCAAAGGGAAACAGGCGCTGGAGAAAGCAGATGTTATTTTATATGACCGGCTCGCCAACCCGAAGCTGCTCGAATTCGCATCACCAGCCTGCCAATTTATTTATTGCGGAAAACTGCCAGACCGCCATTTTATGAAACAAAGAGAAATTAATGCCCTGCTGGTTGAAAAAGCATCAAAAGGATTAACCGTCGTCCGTTTGAAAGGCGGAGATCCGAGCGTATTCGGCAGAGTCGGCGAGGAAGCAGAAGCTCTCTATGAGCACGGCATCCGCTATGAAATGGTGCCGGGTATCACCTCCGGAATTGCAGCGCCGTTATATGCGGGCATCCCCGTCACGCATCGGGATTTCGCATCATCTTTTGCCATGATTACAGCACATGATAAATCATTAAAAGGAACGCCGAATCTCGATTGGGAAGGGCTTGCCAGAAGCGTTCAAACCCTTGTCTTTTACATGGGCGTTAAGAATTTGTCTTATATTTGCCAGCAGCTCATTGCGTACGGAAAATCTCCTTCCATTCCTGTCATTGTGGTCCAATGGGGAACGTGGGGCCGCCAGCGGAGTGTGAAAGGCTCGCTTGTGAACATTCAGCAGAAAATACAGGAACACCAGATCACAAACCCTGCGATTATCGTCATCGGGGATATCGTCAATTTTCAAACACACAGCTGGTTTGAGAGCAAACCGCTCATCGGCCAGCACATGATGGTCGTCACTCATGGCAATGATGAAGACCAGCTTGCAGACAAGCTGCGTGCTTCCGGTGCCGATGTCATCGAGTGGCCGAAATGGCGGACCGAAAACATGCCTGTCAATGAAGAGATTCTTCGAAAGATCGGCACCTTTGAAGACATTGTTTTCACATCGCGCCGTGCGGTTTGTGAATTTTTCCAAGCGCTGGCATCCAAGAAAATCGACGTACGCCAGCTGACAGCCCGACTGAGTGCGGCATCTGAACAGGCAGTGACAGAGCTTGAAAAACGGGGCTTTCTCGTCTCCGCCACTCAGCCTGATTCAGAAAAACGTCTTGTTGTCGGGAGCCGCCATTCAGTGGAAAACGTGCAGAAGCATGAGTCCTGTACGTTTTATATCACCCATGAAAACGTCATAGATGACCGGTTCACCCACATGATTCAGCGAACCATCAGTGAATCTCCGCTGCATATGGTCATTTGCCCGAGCAAGCCGTCCGTTCAGCAATTGATCAGCGCAGGCGAACAAATTGGTATTTCGCCGGAGCCATCAGCTAACCGACCTCCTATCGTCTGCATAGGCGATGACTCAACTGCCGATGCTTATGGATTCACAGCGGTCCAAGAGCAGGATGAATTATTTGCTTTAATTCAAAATCAACAGGCGGAAAAAAAGCTCATTCACAGCTAATTGCGGCAGCCCTTTTCTTAAGGGCTGTTTTATTTATGCACCAATTTTTTGTGATGGGTTGAATACATCGCCATATTCTCGGCCTTAGGGTCCAAATATGCCTTCGCGCTGTTGACCGCTGTCGGGCCTTCCGTAAAGCCGCCGGCAATCAATCTCAGCTTGCTTTCATAAAAAGCCGCGTCACCCGCCACAAACACACCCGGAAGATTCGTCCGCATATGTCTGTCAGCTTTCACCCTGCCTTCTTCAATCTCCAGCCCCCACTCCTTCATCGGTCCGAGATCAATTTTGAAGCCATGATTAACGATCAGCTCGTCAACCTCTATGTTTTCCATCTGGCCAGATGACTCAGTATGACAAATCGTCACGTTTTGGATACGCTCCTCATCGCCGCTCAGCTGCTCCAGACGATAAGGAGTGAGCACCTGCACCGATGATTGCTTCATCTTCGTCACGCTGCTTTCCATTCCGCCGAATTCCTCACGCCGGTGAACGACAGTCACAGAAGCCGCAATCGGTTCCAGCTCATTAGCCCAATCGACCGCAGTATCTCCGCCGCCTGAAATCACGACCCGCTTCCCTTTAAACGCATCAAGCTTCTCCACTCCATAATGAAGATTTTTGCCCGCGTACCGGGTTGCATCCTCACTGTCAAACTCATTGACCTCAAGCGTTCCCATGCCGACAGCTAAAATCACGGTACGTGTATAATGCTTTTCTCCTTCAGAGCTTGTCAGCGCAATGGTGCCGTCTTCCAAGCGTTCAAATCCGGTCACACGCTGATTCAGCACGATGTCAGGATCAAACGTTGCCGCCTGCTCCTTCAGCTGCTCGATCAGCTGCTTTCCCGCAATCCCCGGTATTCCGCCGATATCCCGAATGATTTTCTCAGGAAAGAATAAAGATACCTTCCCTCCGAGCCGCGGCAAAAATTCGATTACTTTCGTTTTCAGCTCCCGCATCCCGCAGTAAAAAGCCGTAAACAGCCCGATCGGCCCTCCGCCTATAATTGTGACGTCATACACCTGTTGATTCTCAGCCATCCGTCCTGCCTCCCGTTCACATCTATATCAAAATCGTTTTAATTGAGAATGAATATCAATAAAAAGTATATCATATTTCACGAGCCTGTGTTTATTCATTTCTGCTCCTTGTGATAAATTGTTGAAAACCCTATAATAGGCAGAAAAACAAATAGGAGAAACAGATGAAAAGACGAGTTGAAACGATCACTTTCGAAGGACATACACTAGAATATTCTGTTACAGGCAAGGGAGCTCCCATTCTTGTCATGCATGGCGGGCATTCAAATTGTTATGAGGAATTCGGGTACACGGCGCTGATTGAGCATGGGTATTCCATCATCACGCCTTCAAGGCCCGGTTACGGACGAACGTCAAAAGAGATTGGAAAAAGTCTTGCTGACGCCTGTCGTTTCTATGTAAAACTATTAAGTCATTTACAAATCGACAGTGTCCATGTCATAGCCATCTCAGCAGGAGGGCCGAGCGGCATAAGCTTTGCCTCACAATATCCGGAAAGGGTGAACACTCTGACCCTGCAATCCGCGGTCACCAAAGAATGGCTCACTCCAAAAGACATTGAATATAAAATGGGGAGAATCCTCTTCCGCCCGCCGTTGGAAAAGCGGATATGGAAGCTGATTTCTTATTTGAATAACGCCTTCCCGCGTTTGATGTTTCAAGCCATGAGCCCGCAATTCAGCACGCTTTCGTTTCAGCGAATCAAGTCCATGATGGATGAAAAAGACATAGAAGCATTTCGGAAAATGAACAGCCGGCAGCGCTCCGGTGACGGATTTCTGCTAGACTTGTCACAAACCGCCGCTATCTCTTCAAAGGAGCTGCAGGCCATCCCGTGCCCCGTACTGATTATGCAGAGTGTTTATGATGGATTTATCAACAAGTCACATGCACATTATGCAAAAAAACACATTCCTGACGCTGCTCTCCATTTGCTTCACTCATGGGGGCACCTGATCTGGCTCGGGAAAGAAGCTGCTGAAACAGATAGAATCATACTCGAATTTTTAGAATCCTAAACAAAGTGAAACAATTTTTCCTCCTCCTCCGTCAAACAAGCAGTGCCTTTTTTCTGATATGATAAAAGGCAGCTTAACATGAGCGGAGGTTTTATTGTGACAGCACAATCATCTTTTCTTCAGCTGAATTCTATTTTTATCAGCATTTTAATAGAAGCCATTCCGTTTATTCTGATCGGCGTCATCCTTTCCGGAATCATTCAAATGTTTGTTTCTGAAGAAATGATTGCAAGGATCATGCCAAAGAACCGCTTTCTCGCCGTTTTATTTGGTGCGCTAGCCGGCGTATTATTTCCCGCCTGCGAGTGCGGCATTATCCCGATTACAAGGCGGCTTCTGCTAAAGGGGGTTCCTCTGCATGCGGGCGTTGCTTTCATGCTGACCGCGCCGATCATCAATCCTATCGTCTTATTTTCTACTTTTATTGCGTTCGGGAACAGATGGAGCGTTGTCTTTTATCGGGGCGGACTGGCGCTCGCGGTATCGGTGATCATTGGGATTATCTTATCCTATCAATTTAAAGATAACCAGCTTTTAAAGCCTCATGAACCCGGGCATCACCACCATCATCACCACACCCTGCTGCAAAAGCTGGGAGGGACCTTGCGTCATGCCATTGAAGAATTTTTCTCCGTGGGGAAATATTTAATTATCGGCGCCTTTATCGCAGCCGCTATGCAGACGTATGTCAAAACATCCACTCTGCTTGCGATCGGGCAGAATGATGTATCCTCTTCCCTTGTGATGATGGGGCTGGCGTTTGTCTTGTCGCTCTGTTCAGAAGTTGATGCGTTCATCGCGTCTTCCTTCAGCAGCACATTTTCATTAGGATCGTTAATCGCCTTTCTCGTCTTTGGTGCGATGGTGGATATTAAGAATCTATTGATGATGCTTGCGGCCTTTAAAAAACGATTTGTTTTCCTGCTGATTACGTACATTGTCGTGCTCGTCTTAGCGGGATCACTACTGGTAAAGGGGTGATTGGATGTTTCGTCTATTGGTGCTGATGGGATTTACGTTTTTCTTTTATCATCTGCATGCCTCAGGAAATCTTACAAAATATATCAATATGAAATATGCCTATCTTTCCTTTATTGCGATCTTCCTGCTGGCCATACTGACAGCCGTTCAAGCATATGTATTTATCAAGTCGCCTGAAAAAGGCGGGCATAATCATGATTGCGGATGCGGCCATGATCACGAGCATGAACAAAACAAGCCATTTTATCAGCGTTATTTGATTTATGTTGTTTTTCTTTTCCCTTTGGTGTCGGGTATTTTCTTCCCGATTGCGACGCTTGACTCATCCATTGTCAAAACAAAAGGGTTCTCGTTTAAGGCGATGGAGAGCGGAGACCATTACTCGCAAACACAGTATTTGCGGCCTGATGCCAGCCTTTACTACGCGCAAGACAGCTATGATAAACAGATGAAACAACTGTTTAAGAAATATTCCAGCAAGAAAGAGATTTCGCTGACCGATGAAGATTTCCTAAAAGGCATGGAAACCATATATAACTATCCTGGCGAATTTCTCGGACGGACGATTGAATTTCATGGATTTGCGTATAAAGGAAATGCGATTAACAAAAACCAGCTGTTCGTGTTGAGGTTTGGCGTCATTCACTGTATCGCTGATTCCGGCGTTTACGGGATGCTTGTGGAGTTTCCGAAGGACATCAACATCGAGGATGATGAATGGATTCATATTAAGGGCACGCTGGCCTCAGAATATTATCAGCCTTTCAAATCAACGCTTCCTGTTCTGAAAGTGACCGACTGGAACACCATTAAAAAGCCTGATGATCCTTACGTTTACAGAGGATTTTAAGTGAAGACGAAACCAGTACACGGACTGGTTTCTTTTTTATTTCTTTTTCATCAGCATCAAATCGAGATAGAGCTGGCATCGTGTCCTAAAATCGCTTAAATTTATCGACGTCATTTCAGTAATCTGTTTGATGCGGTAATTCAATGTATTCTGGTGAATAAACAGCTGTTCTGCTGCTGGTTTTGTTTTGCAGTTGTTGAGAAGATAGATTTCCAGCGTTTTCAGCAGCTCGGTGCTGCTTTCTTGGTCTTTTGCTTTTAATAAAGCCAAATCCTTATTCTCGTATTTTAAAAATTTATTTTTCTGTTCAATGCTTTCTAAATAACGGTAAATGCCGAGTTTTGCATATTCATATGGAATGTTTTCCTGATTGCCGGTGATTTCCGCGGCTTTGATCACTTCAAGCGCTTCTGTGTAGCTCTTGCCAAGCTTTAAAAGGTGATCATATTCGTTTCCGATACCGATATAAATAGGGGTGGGAATTCTTTGAAAGTGAAAATGTGTTAACAGCTTGTTAATAAATTCAGAAGCTGCCGAGGAGACGGAGCTTTTTTGGGAAAAACTCGCTACGACGATGACAATATTTGAATCAATCGTTAAGACATGACTGACTTTATCCCGTAAATTTAGGTACGACCTGATATTTTCCTTTAAATCCTCAACCGCTTCCCCATCCCCATTCGCGGCGTGCAGGATGACAACTGAAAACATGGAAGGCAGCACGGTGTTAATCCTTTCGGCTTCCCGTTTGAGTTCCTTCTCAGAGGTAAATTGCTGATAGATCGCCCGTTTGACAAGATCTTCTGCTTTTTCTTCCTTTTCCTGTTTCAGCTTGTTCGTTTTATAAATGATTTTCCCGACATGGAAAGAGGTCTCATACAAAAAGTCGAGTTCTTCTTCCGTCAGATTTTGGTCCAGCTCCTGAACCCAGATGTAGCCCATGACATCCCCTTTGTGTTTCGCACTCACGACCACTCTCTGGTTTAACCCAATGCTTTCAATTTTATTGACGCGAAAAGGCTCAGGTTCTGTTTTCAGTTTTTCAATGACTCCATCCTTCAGAAATCTCTCAAAAATCTGAACCGGGCATTTTTTTGAAAAAATAGTCTGCTGGTTGGCAGAATCAAAATGGTTAATATAGTAAGAATTATAGGCTAACAAAAAGAAATCTGCGCTTTCCAGTATGACTGGTTTTTGCAGTTCATAACTGATGAAGTCAATCAGCTTATCGACATCTGAAAATGAAAAAACTCTCTCTAAAAGCTCTTCCATACCTTTTTCTCCTATACTTTTTTTTACTTTAATCATATCCATACGGGGTCTATTTGTATAGAAAAAAAATACGTTTGTTTCCAAAAGAAAAAAACGGCCCGTTTAAAAGGAGAAAAGAGGAAAAAGGGACAGCCCCTTCCTCCTCCTTTCGATCTTTATTGTGACATTGTATCTTGGTAGTCTTTAAACTGGTCTGCGACAGCTTGTGACGGAGCCTGCGTCAATATACTGACGATAAAGACAGATAATAGGCTCGCAGCAAAACCAGGTATGATTTCATACAGAAAATCCGAAAGACCGGCATTCGCCCAAATGATTACAGTTGCTGCTCCCACAATCATGCCGGCGAGTGCCCCCCATTTAGTCATTCGTTTCCAAAACAGACTGAGCAGTACAACCGGCCCGAATGATGCGCCGAAGCCAGCCCACGCGTAGCTAACCAATCCAAGGATCGTATTATTTTTCTCCCAAGCTAGGAATAACGCGATGACAGAAATCACAAGCACAGCCAAACGGCCCAAAAACACCAGCTCTTTATCAGAGGCTGAGCGCCTGAACATCGACTTATACAAATCTTCTACCAAAGAGCTTGATGTCACAAGCAGCTGGGAAGAAATTGTACTCATAATCGCGGCCAAAATAGCTGATATCAGAAAACCTGTAATAATCGGATGGAACAAAATATTCCCTAATTGAATAAAGATCGTCTCTGGGTCCTTCAGTGTCATGCCATTCTGATGGTAATAAGCGATTCCGCCCAAACCGGTCAGCACAGCGCCGACTGCCGACAACATCATCCAGCCCATTCCGATTCTGCGCGCTTTTTTGATCTCTTTGACAGACGTTATTGCCATAAAACGCACAATGATATGCGGCTGTCCAAAGTATCCCAAACCCCATGCAAACAAAGAAATAATGCCAAGGACGCTTGTTCCTTTGAAAATATTAAACATATCTGGATCAACAGACCGGATTTCAGTAACTGCTTCACTTGTTCCTCCCGTGTGGAAAAACGTAACGATCGGAACAAGAATGAGTGCGGCAAACATAATGATCCCCTGAACAAAATCTGTCCAGCTGACTGCCAAAAAGCCGCCAAACAGAGTATATGCCACAACAACACCAGTCACAACCCACAAGCCTGTATGATATTCCATCCCCAAAATACTGTTGAATAAAACACCGCCGGATACCATTCCAGACGAAACATAAAATGTGAAGAAGACTAAAATCACAATCCCTGAAAACAATCTAAGAAGCTTTGTTTGATCTCCGAAGCGGTTTTCTAGGAATCCGGGAATTGTGATGGAATTCCCCGCTTGTTCCGTATAGGTTCTCAGCCGCGGCGCGACGTAGAGCCAGTTCGCCCATGCTCCAAGACAAAGTCCGAACGCAATCCACACACCGCTCAGACCCGTTGAAAACATAGCGCCCGGGAGCCCCATCAGCAGCCAGCCGCTCATATCGGCAGCGCCGGCACTGAGAGCGGTTACGGCCGGTCCCAAAGAGCGTCCTCCCAGCATGTAATCCGTCAGATTCGACGTACGCTTGTAAGCAAAGTAGCCGATCAGCAGCATCCCCGCCATATAAATACAAATCGAAATAATCAGCTGTGTGTTTTCTATGGCACTTCCTCCTCTTTTTTATGGTATATGGATGAAATGGACATCCCCGCAGGGAGGATGCCCATTTAGTCCCGCTTTAGAACATTTCACTGATCGTTTTAGCCTGCATGTGCAGTGCCAAGTAATCCGGCCCGCCTGCTTTTGAATCCGTTCCGGACATTTTGAAGCCGCCGAACGGATGGTAGCCGACGATAGCGCCTGTACAGTTGCGGTTGAAGTACAGGTTTCCGACATGGAATTCCTGTTTCGCACGCTCGATGTTTTTGCGGTCGTTTGTAATAACAGCGCCTGTCAAACCGTACTCAGTATTGTTTGCCACTTCTAAAGCTTCATCAAAGTTTGACACTTTAGAAAATGCAACGACAGGCCCAAAAATTTCTTCCTGCATGAGTCTTGCTTTCGGATCAAGGTCAGCGAAGATCGTCGGTTTGATGAAGTATCCTTTTGAATCGTCACCAGTGCCGCCGCTTACTAAACGTCCTTCCTGTTTTCCGATCTCAATATAGCTCATAATTTTATCATAAGAACCTTGGTCAATGACAGGCCCCATATAAACATCCGCACTGTCAGGTTTTGCTGTCACTTTAGATTCCGTAATTTCAATGACACGCTTCAATACTTGATCATACACTTTTTCATGGACAACTGCACGTGAACCTGCAGAACATTTTTGTCCCGCAAAGCCGAACGCTGACTGGAAGATCGATTGTGCAGCAAGTTCAACATCTGCATCTTCACAAACGACAACTGTATCTTTTCCGCCCATTTCAGCAATAACACGTTTTAAGTGCTGCTGGCCCGGCTGGACTTTCGACGCGCGTTCGAAAATTCTCGTACCAACTTCTCTTGATCCCGTAAATGTGATAAGGCTAGTTTTCGGATGGTCAACAAGGTAGTCACCGACTTCCGCCCCGCTGCCAGGAACGAAGTTGACTACACCTTTCGGCAATCCAGACTCTTCAAGCACTTCAACGAATTTCGCAGCAATGACAGGTGTCGCGCTCGCAGGTTTAAGAACAACTGTATTTCCAGTAACGATCGGCGCCACTGTCGTGCCAGCCATGATCGCAAACAAGAAGTTCCAAGGCGGAATAACAACTGTTACACCAGTCGGCGTGTATACATATTGGTTTTTCTCGCCTTCACGGCTGTTGACAGGTTTGCCTTTTGCCAGTTCGATCATTTGGCGTGCATAATATTCCATAAAGTCGATCGCTTCAGCCGTATCAGCATCTGCCTCGTTCCATGGCTTCCCTGCCTCTTTTACAAGCAAAGCGGAGAATTCATGTTTTCTTCTGCGGACTTTGGCAGCAGCGCGGAAAAGGACAGCCGCTCTTTCTTCCGGAGACGTGTATCTCCAATCCTCGAATGCTTTCGCAGCCGCTTCAATTGCTTGCTCAGCGTGCTCTTGAGAAGCTTTTGACACTCTGCCGACGACTTCTTCTTTATCAGCCGGGTTGATCGAAACGATTTTCGCTTCTGTTTCCACTCTCTCGCCGTTAATGACAAGCGGATAGTCTTTTCCTAAATATTCGCTTACCGTCGCAAGCGCTTTTTTAAACTCTTCTACATTGTTTTGATCCTGGAAATTTGTGAATGGCTCGTGTTTGTAAGGTGTTGTCATGATAATCTCTCCTTTTTTACTTCTTTGTCATTCCTTTGAGAGCAAATGCAATGTTTGACGGACGTTCTGCAAGGCGTCTCATAAAGTAGCCGTACCAATCTTCGCCGTATGGCAGGTAGACTCTCATGTTATAACCTTCTTTTACGAGGCTGAGCTGGGTTTGCGACCGCATGCCGTACAGCATCTGAAATTCAAACTTGTCATTGGCGATGCCATTTTCTTTGGCAAGCTGCTTTGTATAGTCGATCATTTTGTCGTCATGTGTGGCAATCGCTGTATAGTGACCGTTTAAGAGCTGCTTTCGGATGATTTTTTTATAATTTTCATCGACATCGCTTTTCTCCGGGAAAGCTACTTTTTGTGATTCTTTATAAGCTCCTTTTACAAGGCGAAGGAACGGGTTTAAAGAATCCAAATCGTCAATATCACTTTCCGTTCGGTACAGATAGGCTTGCAGCACTGTGCTCACATACTCGTATTTCCTTCTGAAATCCTTGAAAACATCAAGTGTTTTCTGGCATCTGACTTCATCTTCCATGTCGATGGTGACCATGATTTTATGCTTCTCGGCCGTCTGAAGGATTTTCGTCATATTTTCATACACCAGATCCATATCTATATCGAGACCTAAAGACGTCATTTTTAAAGAAACTTGTGAGTTCAGCTGCTGATCCGCAATCGTCGCAATGGTTTGAATGCACTCTTCCGTACGCTCCCGCGCGACCTCTGCGCTGTCTACAAACTCTCCTAAATGATCGACAGTAACTGACAAGCCTTGGCTGTTAAGCTGTCGAATCGTCGGGATTGAACTGTTAAAATCATTCCCTCCGATAATTTTACCCGCTGCTACCCGGCTTCCCCAGTTCTTTGCCATTTTATTGAGAAAGCCGCTTTTGGATAAAAATAAGAAAAAATCTCTTGTGATCACTTCCAACCTCAACACCCCGCAATCTAAGAAGTATTTGTATGAGTTAATTGTAAATGGACAAAACCCACGTTCACAATATTCTCAAAATACAAAGATTCTGATTATTTTTGTGGATTTACCACAATCAGATAGTTAGAAAGTCGGGGAATCGTGTCGAATAAAGGGGAAAAGGAAGCGACAAAAAACATCAGCTTCCTCCATCCTTCCATACTTCTTCAACCGTATTCAAAAGCAAACGATTCAGTTCAGGTGTCATATCCTTTTGTTCTGCTTTCAGCGTTTTTGCTGCTTCCATGATTCTTTCGATTTCCGTTTCAATAAACTGATGAATAACATGAATTCGCGCTTCAAGATCAAGCTCTTCGCCTCTTCTTTTCCGTTCAAGCAAGGTTTCCATTTCTGCCTTCAGCTCAGAATCAGTAACAAGTTCATTCATCAAAACAGTAAAATCCATTGGCGGAATGGTTCCGTGCTTTTCAATCCATTTGCAAGCCAAGATTGGCCGAAGCACGTAGAAATACTTTTTGATTTTCACCTCTTGCCCTTGAAGGTAATCCTTGACGTTCCTTCTCGCCATATTGATATAGTGATACACGCTTGCTTCGGGCTTAAACGCCTCCGTCCGCAGCTTTCTTAGCTTCTCTGCGGTTGTAAATGCTTCGTAATACACAATGTCTGAGGACAGCCATTCAAGGAGCGGCGGGTTTGATTTTTTGAAGAGGCGCAGCGTCTTTCTCAGCTCCCAGCCGCTGATATCCAGCAAATCGTGAATCGGTTCCTCAATGACATCACGCTCCTGCTCAATTGAAAAATACCATTCCTTTTTCGGCACATAAATAAAGCGGACATCGTAATCACTGTCCTGAGACGGGAATCCCCAAGCGCGGCTTCCTGATTCAACGGCATATACGATTTTGACTCCGTATGACAGCTCGATTCGTTTTAATTCATCAATGATCCTTTGTTTCATATCTATTCGTCTCCAGTCTGGTTTCATTCCGGCAGTTTGCAGAAAAAAACCGCCTGATGATGTGCGGCGGCTTTTCATATTTATCAGCCTTTCAGATGCTGCTTAAAGAAAGCAAGTTTTTCCGTTTGAAAGGCAGGGATATATTCATGCCCGAAGTAGCGGTACACCTTCAGCTCTTTCTCTGTCTCCAAGTGATTGTAGGCGGCAAACACGGTGGACGGCGGGGTGACCTTGTCAATCAGGCCGATCGACATCAGGACAGGCACCTTTACTCGGTCAGCAAGATTCATAATATCGAAATATGAAAGTGTCTTCATCGCCTGCTCTTCTGTTTCCGGGCTGCCATTTCTTCTGAAGAAGGAATTGATTTCAAGGTACGGCTGTTCAAGCGCCACATCAATGGCCCGTTCAAAGTTGCTTAAATAAGGATAATCGGCAGCCGCGGCTTTCGGAATGTCTGACAGAGCTGCTGCGGCAATTGTTAAGCCGCCGCCTTGGCTTCCGCCTGTCACACCTATTCTAGTTTCGTCGACTTCGTCAAAACTGCCGATGACTTCAAGCGCGCGGACGGCGTCCAAATAAACGCCGCGGTAATAGTATGTATCTTTATCAAGAATACCTTTCGTCATCCAGCCTAAAGCGTGACCATGCGGAGAAATACTCGTATCCTCGCTGCTCTGCTGCCCGCGGACAAGCATGCCGAATGCCGCGTATCCGTGAAGCGCCCAATTCACCATTTCATGAATCTCACCGTCATAGCTTGCGTTGTAGCCGTGATATTTGACGATCGCCGGATGCGGTCCCTCCTTGTCAGGCACCGCGTACCATCCGGCAATGCGGGCGTTTCCGAAGCTTTTATACGTAAGGCGGTACACCTTGACTCCATCAGCAGGATAATCAACTGGCTGTAAATCAGGTGCCGCTTGGACTTTTGCAAGTTCATTCAAAGACGATTTCCAAAACTCAGAAAAATCTTTCGGTGCTGTTTTTTCAGGCTTATACGTTTGCAATTGGTCGAGCGGCATATCGAATAGTTGCATTTCCGATTATTCCCCTTTGTTTTATTAGTTTTAGTTTGTATTCTATACTACCACGTTTTCTAAATATTTTCACTTTTGTTTTCCAAACAGCCTTCATCAAACGTTTGTTTAAGATTTTCCCGGCTCATTTCCATAAAAGCCTGAGCTGTCAGACTGACATATCGGTTCTTTAAAAATACAAAGACAAGGGTTCGGGATGGCGCTGATTGAATAGATAAATAAATTACACCCGGGTCCTTATCCCTTCTGACCATATTCGGCGCCATTGTCACACCTAAGCCGTTTGCCACAAGAGATTGCGCGGTTTCAATATGGCTCGTCTTAAAGGCAGTATTCGGCTTAAAGCCGCTTTCCGCACAGAGATCGAGAACTGTCCTTCGAAAACCGAAGCCTTCTTTTAACAGAATAAAAGGCACGTGCCTCGCCATTTCAAGGGGCACGGACGGCTGGCGGCCCTCCTCTCCTTCCAACGCTTTCTCAATCAGCGCGGTCATTTCCGGAGGCATCCACCTTTGTTTTTCCTTAGGCACCGCGAGAACAATCGGTTCCGTGAGCAAGGGTGTAATGGCAAGCCGTTCATCCTCGATCGGCAAGGACAAAACAGAAAGGTCGACCTCTCCCTTTGCCGTCATTTCCTCTAATGAAGCAGGGTCTTTTTCAACAAGCTGAACCTCTACATGAGGATAGCGCGCCAAAAACTGCTTCAGCAGAGGCGGAAAGAGATATCTCCCCGTGACAGCGGGAATCCCGATGGAAAGCTTATGCCCAAGCCCCTGCGACCGCTCCTGCATCTCCCGGAGCAAATCATCTCTGGAACGAATGATGTCCTCGGCTTTTTCAATGAAACGCCGGCCGTGGGGTGTCAGGGTAACAGAGCCGTGGGATCTGTGGAAAAGGGTAAGCCCAAGCTCAGCCTCAAGCTTTTTGATTTGCTGGCTGAGAGATGGCTGAGCGATATGAAGATGCTCCGCCGCCTTTGTAAAGCTTTGGCGCCGGGCGATTTCCGCTGCGTATTCCATCACTTTAATATCCATTTCAGCCTCCATAGGTTAAACCTATCGTTTTTATCATTTTTATATCTTGGACGAATCATAACAGAAATTGCTAACATAATCCATATCATCAAACAGAAAAAAGGAGCTGGTTGACATGACAAATGAAACGCCGTTTTCGAAAAACGCCGAGATGTATCGGGATGAGAAGGTATTTGCCGAGGGGGAAGATTTGGGTATTATGATCAAAACGGCGCAATGCCGGGCTGAGCATCGGGTGCTGGATATCGGAGCGGGTGCCGGCCATACGGCGCTGGCATTTTCTCCATATGCACAGGAGTGCATCGGTATTGATGCGACGATAGAAATGGTAGAGGTTGCATCCTCCTTTGCGCAAGAAAAAGGAACGAAAAACGTACGTTTCCGGCAAGGAACGGCGGAGTCGCTTCCCTTCGCCGACGATTCATTTGATCTCATTACCTGCCGGTACGCGGCCCATCATTTTTCAGATCTCCGCAAAGCTGTCAGCGAAGTTGCACGTGTGCTGAAAAAGGACGGACGTTTTCTCTTGGTCGATCACTACGCGCCTGAAGATCCCATTCTTGATGAGTTTGTCAATCATTTGAACCGGCTCCGAGACCCTTCCCACGTGCGGGAAAGCTCATTATCAGAATGGCAGTCGATGTTCGCCGCTAATCAGCTGGGCTATCAAGAAGTCCAAAAGTGGAATTTGCCGATTCAATACGAAAGCTGGATCAAACGGGGCGGAACCCCTGCCGATCGAGAAAAACAGATGATCAGCCATTTACATCAAGCATCAGACGAAGCACGTGACACGTTCTGTATCAAATTGAATCAAAACGGACAGCCCGACTCCTTTTGCTTAAAAGCGATTTTGATTCAAGGTATAAAATGATAAAAAGCCGTGCGCTCCGCACGGCTTTTACATTGGCTGATAAAGGTCCCAGCCGATTTTCAATGTCTCCGCAATATAATCGGCGACCTCTTCAGGAGAAAGGTTGTCTGTTGCGACTTTTGAATTGTGTTTGTCGTAAATGGCTTTTCTTTCGTTAAACAGCTGTTCCATGTCATCCATTGAACGGTTGTGCAGCACAGGGCGGTTCTCGATCAATAAGTCCGCTCGCTGCTTCCAGTTCTCCCATGACAGGTCTAGATGAAGCACGAGACAGTTTTCCAGACAGCACGTTCTGATTTCCTCTTGTTTAAATGACCCGCCCCCCAGAGATACGATTTTGAATCGTTTATGATGGCAAATGTCTAAAATATATTCCTTCTCCGTTTTCCGAAAAAAATCTTCACCCTTTTTCTCAAACATCTCAGGGATCGACATATTGAAATCTTTTTCAATCTCTTGGTCTATATCGATAAAATCTCTATATAATTTTTTAGCGACCAATTGGCCGATTGTCGTTTTTCCTACACCCATGAATCCGATCAGGACGATATTTCTTTCTCTTACTGGGATGGCTCGTTTAGCGTTCATCTTCGGCGAAATCCTCCTAAGGAATGAAATTTTATATTCATTATATGCTTATTTTACGAATATTTATATAGATACCGGCTTGCCCGTCCTTTTGGCGGCGCTTTTGCCTGAATGACATTCATTGTACAACATTTTTACAGATATTTTAATACGTCGACGCAAAAAAGCATTAAAATCTTTCAAACTCACTGCTTTTATTGTTTTTCCTGCTGACTCTTCGTTCGAAGGGTCTTTTTTTGTATCATAAGTGAGAAGGGGGAAATGGAGATGATCATTTGGATAAACGGGGCGTTCGGTTCCGGAAAAACACAAACAGCCTTCGAACTGCATAGAAGGCTGAAACCGTCTTACGTGTATGATCCTGAGAAAATGGGATTTGCGATGCGCTCCATGATACCGCCGGAGATCGCGGAGGACGATTTTCAAAGCTATCCCTTATGGCGGGCGTTCAATTACAGCTTGCTTGCCTCCCTGACCGATACATACCGCGGCATCATCATTGTGCCTATGACGATTGTACACCCTGAATACTTTAATGAGATCATCGGCAGGCTTAGACATGACGGCCAGACGGTTCACCACTTTACACTAATGGCTTCAAAGGAAACCTTGTTAAAACGGCTGCGCACAAGAGCAGAAGGACAAAACTCATGGGCCGCCAAACAAATCGACCGCTGCATTGAAGGATTGTCATCACCAGTCTTTGCGGATCACCTCCAAACAGACAACATGTCGATTCAGGATGCGGCAGAAACCATTGCCGCGAAAGCCAAGCTTACATTAGACCCTGATACGAGAGGCAGCCTCCGAAGGTTCACCGACAGATTGATGGTAAAGCAGAATCATATCCGCATCAAATAAAGATCCTGCACATGAACAAAAGCCCGCTCCGAGAGCGGGCTTTCTGGGTCTTATTTCCACCAGTCATCAAACATAGACGCCGGAACCTGACGTTTATGTTCAGTCATGCTGTAGCGTTTTTCCAGCGCTTCTGACACTTTCGCTGATACTTCTTTTCCTTCAAGATAATCGTCAATCTCATCGTAGGAAATGCCAAGCTCTGTTTCATCCGTCTGCTGCGGTTTTTCGTCGAGCAGATCGGCAGTTGGTTCTTTTAAGTATAGGCGTTCCGGTGCACCCAGCTCTTTCAGCAGGCTTCTTCCCTGACGCTTTGTTAAGCCTGTCAGCGGCAGGAGATCTGCGCCTCCGTCACCGTATTTCGTAAAGAAACCAGTTACGGCTTCGGCCGCATGGTCTGTTCCAATCACAAGAAGGCCTTCTTGGCCGCCGATCGCGTATTGAGCAATCATTCTCGTTCTCGCTTTTACGTTCCCTTTATTAAAGTCTGTCAGCTTATCGCCTGTCTCTTGCTGATATTGATCTGCAAAAGCGCTGACTGTTGATTGAATGTCAAATTTCCAGGATTTGTCCGGCTTGATGAATTTCAGAGCGAGCTGGGCATCGTCTTCATCCTGCTGTGTGCCATGCGGAAGACGGACCGCGATAAACTGAGCGTCTCCGCCCTCTTCGCGAATGCTTTCCACGGCAAGCTGGGCAAGGCGCCCGGCAAGAGATGAATCCTGTCCGCCGCTGATTCCCAATACAAAGCCTTTAGCGCCGGTTTTCTTTATATACTGCTTTAAAAAATTGATTCGTTCCTCAATTTCTTGTTTTGGATCAATTGAGGGCTTCACATGTAATTCACGCATAATCGTTTCCTGCACACTCATCCTACTCATTCCTCCTGTACAATCGCTGTTTCTTATTTGATCATTTCCCCAACTGAATGGAAATGAATCATCGTTATGTATCCCTATTAAATATAGCATAGGTTTTCATTTGCAGTGAACAAGAGAGATCAGCTGACTTCCACCCGTATTGACGTTACACTGTCTCCATTACACTTTCCTTTTTCGATCGGACAGGAAGAAAACGCGACAATCAAATCCGTTTCCGCTCTCAGCCTTACATAATCGCCGGCATTCGAAAGCGGCGTTTCCACAGACAGGTTCCCTCTCTCATCAAGGACAGTATTCATAAAAATCGCAAATGGGTAATGCATGTGAGGCTTCGGTACGCCAAACTGCTCAAGCGCCCGGTTCATATTGTCATAGCACGTATCCTGAAACTCATCCTTTTGCTTGCCGTATAACAGCCTGTTCATATCAGGTCGGCAGGCGGGAAGCAGGAGATCATGTTTGCCGACCGTATCCTCAATCAGCGTCAGCATCGGTTTGTACAGATTGGAGTAGAGATGGTCATTGACCTTCACATGAATAGAATGATTGGCATCAATGGTCGCGCCCTGATCAAGGTGCTCATAAAAATCTTTGGCATGGTACGCGACAAAATCTGCTATCTGCTGCCCTTCTACATCAACCACCTTCAAAACCTGCCCCTTTTTCAGCTTCAGACCAAGCCCTTTTTTCGGCTCAATAATATATTGCTGTGTCATTGCTTCGCTCCTTTTTTCATTAGTATGGGCGTTCGCCGCCTTCTCCATGTAAAAAGAGGCAAAAATCCGATGTATATAAGCTTCAGGCGGGTCGCAATCTAACCTTAGATAAAAGGGGTTGAAATTGATGAGTCAAACAAAAAAAGACCAGCAAAAAGGAAACTTGGCTTGGTGGCAGCTGTCATTAATCGGGATAGGATGCACAATCGGAACAGGATTTTTTCTTGGTTCCAGCATTGCCATAGTGAAAAGCGGTTTTTCCGTTCTGCTTTCATTTCTGATTGGGGCAATCGGCACGTATTTTGTATTCGAGCAGCTTGCCAAGCTGTCGGCAAAGCAGCCGGAAAAAGGCTCGTTTTGCGCGTATGCAAGAAAAGCATTCGGCAGATGGGCCGGGTTCAGCAACGGCTGGGTGTATTGGTCATCAGAAATGCTGATTACCGGAAGCCAGCTGACAGCCATTTCGCTATTTACGAAGCATTGGTTTCCACAAGTCCCGCTATGGGTGTTCGCTTCAATCTACGCGGTACTTGGGCTTCTGATTATTTTCACCGGGCTGTCTGTTTTTGAGAAGACTGAAAACGTACTGGCAGTCATCAAAACAGCCGCTATTTTTATGTTTATTGTGATTGCCATCCTGGCATTATGCGGCATCTTATCCGGCGGAAAGCACGATGTACAAATTCCAAATAAGACGAGTGAGTTTTTCCCATACGGCGCCATGGGGCTGTGGACAGGTTTAATCTACGCGTTTTACGCCTTTGGCGGAATTGAGGTCATGGGGCTGATGGCGGTTCACTTAAAAAAACCAGAGGAAGCGTCAAAATCAGGGAAGCTGATGCTGGCGACACTGGCGGTTATTTATATTATTTCGATCGGACTGGCTTTGCTGCTGGTTCCATTAGACACGTTTACACAGCAGGACAGCCCGTTCATTACGTCGCTAAAAGGATACAACCTTAAGATTATCCTCGATATTTTTAACGGGATTTTTATTATCGCCGGGTTCTCGACCCTAGTCGCTTCCCTTTTTGCGGTTACGACATTGCTTTGTACGATGGCTGATGACGGCGACGCGCCGAAATGTTTTACCTTAAAGGAAGGCAAAAAAATATGCTGGCCGGCGCTGGGGCTGACGTTTGCAGGGCTTATTTTATCCATCATACTGTCTTTAGTGCTGCCCAAAAACATTTATGAGCACATGACCACAGCAGCGGGGCTTATGCTTTTATACACTTGGCTGTTTATCCTGTTCTCCAGCAAAAAGCTGACCGATCCCGAGGGCATGGGGAAAACGCAAATTTATTCAGCGATGATTCTGATTGCTGCGGCTGTGTCCGGCACACTGTTTGAAAAATCAAGCCGGCCCGGTTTTTTTGTGAGTATAGGTTTTCTCACGATTATTGCGGTCGTTACAGTGATCTATCAAAAAAAGCAGGGACATAAAGACCGCCCTGCCAGCTCGTGATTTATTTCATTTTGTTGAACATGTTCTTCAAATAAGAAAATGGGCACTTCGACACCTGCTTTTCGTCATCACGGAGGAAATACTGTTTCCATTCGCGATTATCCTTTCCTCCGTACCAGCCTAAATGCGGATGAATCGGAGCTTGATCATAGGCTTCTAAACGCGAGCGGATCAACCTGCTCATGTTGCGGCCAAATGCGGTTGATCCATTTAACTCTTCAAACACCCACCTTGGCTGAAACGCGATCATAAAATAAGGAAAGCTCCGGCTTCTCCTCGCCTCATGCCCCGGTGTAGCGCAGAGCAGAAAATAAGGCTCACCGTCAAAACAAAACTCCCATTTGTAATGCTCGGGATCGGTCGGAATGTCTTCCGGCCACTCTTTTTTATCTTGATCGCTTAGTCTATTCAAGAAGCACCAAAACAGCTCTTCATACGCTTCAACCGTATAGTGCTCAGCCAAATCCTCCGGTGTGTCAAACAACACGATGAGAGAAGCGTATTTTCCAGTGTCCCGTGAAATCCTTCCGTACTCCGCAAGCAATGGAGCCAGTTCCTCCGCCGTACCGTTTTCCCGCGGATCTCCGGCAAACGCAATGCGGAGCTGGTCAGTCAGAAACGCCTGCCGTCCGGGAATGCATGGAAACGTATCCGCGCCATCGGCCACAGTTTCTGCCAGAAGCTCAAAAGCGATTCTTTGCCATTCAAGAAGCTCTTCTTGATTACGTTCCAGAAAACTTTTGGTGTACATCCCATCCACATTGATCCACCTCCAGTATCATCTGGATACTATATTAAAACCAGAAGCGGCAGGTGACTGTCCTTGATGAATCAGCCCAATAACTGTTTGATGCCTTGATAACCGAAGTAACATCCAAATACAAGGAGAGACACACCAGCGATTCCGGTCAATCCTCTCAATAGCTTTTCATGAAGCAGATTTCTGAACATGCTGGCTGTGATCGCCATGCAAAAATCCCAGATTAAAATGCCGATCATGATACCGGAGCTATAGATGAGAAGCTGATTCATATCGTAGGCCTCTGCTGTTTTCGCAAGTATGCTGCCGTAAATCCCAAGCCAAAACAGGATGCTCAATGGATTTGACAGTGAAATGAGAAAACCCGAAGCGAATGTTTTCTGGTACGACGCTTTTCCTCGTGAGCTTCGCACATCCATCGGTTCTCTGACATTTTTCAGCGTTTCAATTCCGGTATAGGTCAGAACAAAAAAGCCGAAGAGCCACAAAAACGTTTTCACAAATGGAGCGGTCAAAAACTGTGACAGCCCGAAATAAATAAAAAGCATGTACAGTCCGTCCGCTGTCATGGCGCCTAAACCAAAAACCCACGCATGCCAAAAACCGTTTTTAATTCCTTTGTCTATTTGCGCCGCATTCACTGGTCCCACAGGCGCAGACAAGGACAGTCCAAGCACAATATAGCTCAAAAAAATGTTCACCGGCCCGTACTCCCTTCTCTTACGTAACTTGTACAATTTATTCGGGAACGGGCCAAGCTATGCACAATTTCGCTTACTGTTTCAGACGTTCAAGCTCTTCCTCCATAATATCGGCGGCTTTTCTTACGAAACTGAAAATGAGTTCCAGTTCCTCTTCGGTATAGTCGCGGCATAAATCCATCGTAGACTCCGACAGTGAACGAAACAAATCTTTTACATGTTTTTTTGAAGCGGTCAATGGGACAATTATGACTCTACGGCGATCACTAGGGTCCTTTTCACGAGCCACATACCCCGCTTTTTCCAGACGGTCAACAAGCGCCGTGACCGAACCCGTGCTGAGGCCCGTCTTTTTCCCCAGCTCTCCAGCCGTCATTGGCCCTGCTTCATTTAAGATGTCAGCTGATTTTAAATCGGTGGGAAACAGACCGAGAGCTTGAGCGGCTGCTTGGTGAAACAGAACCGTTCTTGTGCCCAATTTCCGAAAAAGCTGAACGGCAGTCCTTTCCAACTCACTTCTGGAATTTCTTGTTGACAACTGACAATCCTCCCTATAAAATCGAATTTATCTTGATAATCGAGATATTCGATGACCAAACTATTATCATGATATCAGAACTTACATAGAAAAGTAAGAGGAGGTAGAACAAATGGACACAACATTAGCAAAGCAGGCTTCCACCAAATTTGTGGTCCTCGGTCTCCTGCTGGGCATCTTGATGTCTGCGATGGACAATACGATTGTTGCCACCGCGATGGGCAGCATTGTAGCCGATCTTGGAAGCTTCGATAAATTCGCTTGGGTAACGGCGTCCTATATGGTGGCAGTCATGGCCGGAATGCCGATTTACGGCAAGCTTTCCGATATGTACGGCCGAAAACGCTTTTTCCTGTTTGGACTTATTTTTTTCTTAATCGGGTCGGCTTTATGCGGGATTGCACAGACGATGAATCAGCTGATCATCTACCGGGCCATTCAGGGTATTGGAGGCGGCGCGCTCCTGCCAATTGCTTTTACCATTATCTTTGATTTGTTTCCGCCGGAAAAACGCGGTAAGATGTCCGGCATGTTCGGCGCTGTATTTGGATTATCCAGTGTTCTTGGACCGCTGTTAGGCGCGATCATTACAGACGCGATCAGCTGGCACTGGGTGTTTTACATCAATGTGCCGATCGGCGCATTGTCATTGTTTTTCATTATTCGCTATTACAAAGAATCTCTGGAGCACAGAAAGCAGAAAATTGACTGGGGCGGCGCGATTACTTTGGTCGTATCCATTGTATGCCTGATGTTCGCCCTTGAGCTTGGCGGCAAAACATACGATTGGAATTCGATTCAGATCATTGGCTTGTTTATTGTGTTCGCCGTTTTCTTCATTGCCTTTTTTATTGTGGAGAGAAAAGCG
The DNA here is from genome assembly GCF_040784915.1 of Bacillus vallismortis. Taxonomy (GTDB): domain Bacteria; phylum Bacillota; class Bacilli; order Bacillales; family Bacillaceae; genus Bacillus; species Bacillus subtilis_G. The sequence goes on along the minus strand of NZ_CP160797.1, from coordinate 336,745 downwards.
GAAGAGCCGATCATTTCTTTCTGGATGTTTAAAAACCGATTGTTTGCCACAGCGCAGATTCTCGCTTTCCTGTATGGCGGCACATTTATTATTTTAGCGGTATTTATTCCGATTTTCGTTCAGGCGGTTTACGGCAGCTCTGCGACAAGCGCAGGCTTTATTTTGACGCCGATGATGATTGGATCAGTCATCGGAAGCATGATCGGCGGGATCTTCCAAACGAAGGCAAGCTTCCGCAATTTGATGCTGATATCTGTCACGGCTTTCTTTATCGGCATGCTGCTTTTATCCAATATGACACCGGAGACGGCACGGGTATGGCTGACAGTCTTTATGATGATTACCGGCTTTGGTGTAGGCTTTAATTTTTCCCTGCTACCGGCGGCATCGATGAACGATCTTGAACCTCGCTTTCGGGGGACGGCCAACTCTACAAATTCATTTTTGCGGTCATTCGGCATGACCTTGGGCGTCACCATTTTCGGAACGGTGCAAACAAACGTGTTCACAAACAAGCTGAGTGATGCCTTCAGCGGTATGAAAGGCTCAGCAGGCTCAGGCGCCGCGCAAAATATCGGCGATCCGCAGGAGATTTTCCAAGCGGGAACACGCTCCCAAATTCCTGATATGATCCTGAATCGCATCATTGACGCGATGTCATCAAGTATCACGTACATCTTTTTGCTCGCTTTGATTCCAATTATCCTCGCAGCGGTTACCATTTTGTTTATGGGAAAAGCCAGAGTGAAAACAACAGCGGAAATGGCGAAGAAAGCAAATTAACACCAAAAAGCAGTACATGGCTGGCATGTACTGCTTTTGTTGATTACACTCCTAATCTTGCTAGAATAAATGTCCATATACAAATGATCAATAACAGAATGAGGCTGTACGCCACTGTCCGCTTAAACAGTTTAGATTCCTTGCCTGTCTGGCCGACCGCTGCGGCGGCGATTGCAATGGATTGAGGAGAAACGAGTTTCGCCATCACCCCGCCCGCCGTATTTGCGGCTAACAGCAAATCAGAACCAGCACCGATCTGCGCTCCGGTAACAACCTGCAAATGTCCGAACAAAGCGTTATTGCTGACAACAGAACCAGTAATGAACACGCCGATCCAGCCGAGAACAGGACTGACAAACGGGAACAAGTCTCCTGTTTTGGCCAGTGCTAACCCAATTGAAGAGCTGAGCCCTGCGAAGTTGGCCAGATTGGCAAACCCCATCACAAAGCAGATCGTCATAATCGGCACCCACAGCTCTTTTCCTGTCTCCTTCATGGACGCAAAGGCATCCCGACAAGAGAAATTTTTGCTGAACAGGCCTGTCACGATGACCGCCGCTAAAATCGCTGTACCAGTAGCTGACAGCAGATCGACTTTAAAGACTGCATCTAACGGCGTGGCGGATGGCGCAATCGGCGGCATTTTCATCATTTGCTGATGCAGAAAAGGCATTTTAAAAAGAAGCGTTGTTTGATACAACAGTCCGCCTTCTTGAAAAAGCGCTTTGAAAGCAGGAAGGCTCCAGATTGTGATCGCCGCAGTTAAGATGTAGAAAGGAGACCACGCTTTCGCAATGTCAGCGGTACTGTATGCCTTATTCTCACCAGCCTCGCCGGCTCCTTCCTCCCGGTAAATCTCTTTCGGCTGCCATTTGCGAAGGAAGAGCGCAAGCCCGCCCATGCTGAATAAGGCCGCCAAGATGTTTGCTAATTCCGGCCCGAGCACCGCCATTGTCAGTGTCTGAACCGCTGTATACAGCCCGCTCACAACCAATAGGGCAGGCCAAGTCTGTTTGATTCCTTTCATTCGGTCTAATAGGAAAACAAGCAGAAACGGAATCAAAAATGAGATGATCGGCAGTGTCCACATCAATGTCCGTGACAGCTCAAGAGCGGACAAATCACCAATCTGCGCCCCTGTGATCACAGGAATCCCAATCGCCCCAAAGGCTCCAGAGGCTGCGTTCGCAATCAAGCAGAGCGCCGCCGCTTTTAACGGTTTAAAACCAAGTTCGACAAGCAGCGCCGCACTAATCGCAATCGGAACACCAAAACCGGCCGCGCCTTCCAAAAACGCGTTAAAACAAAAACCAATTAATAATAGCTGTAACCTTTGGTCAGGCGAAATGCCGGCAATGCTGGAACGAATAATAGTGAATTTTCCGGTTTTCACTGCGATTTTATACAGCCACACCGCCATCAGGACGATATAGCCAATCGGCCACAGCCCGCTTCCGATTCCCAGCAAAACAGAAGAAATCGCTTTTTCTACCGGCATATGAAATGCCAAAACGGAGACGATGAAACTGACGGCTAAGGTAAGAAATGCCGCGAGAATGCCTTTCATTTTAAAAACAGTTAAAGCTAAGAGAAAAAAGAGAATTGGAGTGAGCGCCACAAGTGCGCTCACATACTCGTTTCCAAACGGATCATACAGCTGCTCAACCATTGACAATCAGCCCTTTACTCTATAGTTGCGATTAGTTGACCTTTAGTTCTGCAAAATGAGGTTTTAAAATGTTTTTGAGAACGCCGGCGCTGTGAAGAAAATGTTCTTTTTCTTTCTCATTTAAGTTCAGCTCAGTGATGCCTGCAATTCCTCCGCGGTTGACGATTGCCGGAACGCCGATGTACACGTCATCTGTGCCGTATTGTCCGTCCAGATATGTGCTGACAGTTAAAATACTGTTTTCATTATGAAGAATGGCTTTTGTAATGCGGGCAAGACTCATCGCAACACCGTAATAAGTCGCGCCTTTTTTCTCAATGATATGGTAAGCGGCGTTTTTCACGTCATCTACGATCTGGTCAAGTTCCTCTTGTTTATATGCATTATTTTTCTTAACAAGTTCACTAACCGGCATACCGCCGATATTCGCGTGGCTCCAGACAGGAAGCTCTGTGTCGCCGTGCTCGCCGATAATATGCGCGTGCACGTTTTGAGGCGCTGCGCCAAAGTATTCGCTCAGCATGTAACGGAATCTGGCAGAATCTAGTGTTGTGCCGCTTCCGATCACTCGCTCTTTTGGCAGGCCGCTGAATTTCCATGTCGCGTAAGTCAGAATATCAACCGGGTTTGTCGCGATTAAGAAAATACCGTCAAATCCGCTCGCCATCACTTCACTGACGATTCCTTTGAAAATCTTTAAATTCTTTTCTACTAATTCAAGGCGTGTCTCACCAGGTTTTTGGTTTGCTCCGGCGCAGATGCAGACAATATCAGCATCCTTGCAGTCTTCATATGTTCCGTAAGATGTTTTGACCGGTTGCGGCGCAAACGCCTTTCCGTGGTTTAAATCCATTACATCGCCCATTGCTTTTTCTTTATTTAAATCAATGACCACAAGCTCATCTGTGATCGCTTGGTTCGTTAACGCAAATGCATAACTGCTTCCAACAAAACCCGCTCCGATTAAAGCTACTTTATTTACATGTTTATTCATCATTAATCATCCTTCCAAGGGTTGTTTTTCTTCGGTGTTTGTTTGTGAAGTATTTCACATTTATATTGTGCAACATTTCACAAACTTTTGCAAGAGAAAAGATTTGTCTGATTTATGAACAAAAAAGAAACCATCTATGATGGTTTCTCAGATTGTTGACAAAATGCTAAAATGAAAACCATTTTAGCATTTTGTCATCTTTTCAGCGTGATTGAAAATCTTTGAAGTCTAGGAAGGACGAGCATTGGAGCACAGCGAATGTAGGAATTCGTGAGCACCAACGCGCAGGACTGACAACGAATGCGAGGGTTTGTCGACACGCTGAGAAACCATCTATGATGGTTTCTATGAGAGTTTCCACTTCCCTCAATAAGGAAGAGAACCGCTTAACCCAGAGTTGTTATATAAACCGTTTTGAACATAATCAAAGCCAGGCTGGTTTTGGCCGGGCACTTGGGCGCTGCCGTTATTAAAAATCACTTTAGCATTCGTTGTATCCGTATCCGCAGGAAGCGTCAGCGTGTAAATACCATCCGCATTCTTGGTCATTGCTTTTCCCGGCCAAGATCCGGTCAACTCTATTGCGCGGCCTCCATCATCTTTATAGATATAAGCATTTACTTGGCCCCAATGATTTGGATTTTGATAGCCGATAATTTTGGCTGAAGACGGGTCTTTTTTGACAAACGTGTATTCTTGGGTCCTCGTTACACCATCACCGTTCGTTCCTTTTAACGTAACGGTGTATGTTGTGCCAAATGGAGCTCCTTTTCCGATTGTTAATTGGTCTCCATCCTTAAACGCTGTCTCTTGCCCATTATTGATTTGATACACGGCTTTTGCTGTATTCGCATCTGCACGCAGGGTAATCGCCAGCTGATCATTGAAAGAATGTGTGACCCCTGTTTTATAATTCTCAAGGAAGACATGAGGCGCATTTGCGATATCGTCAGGATAAATAACAACCACAGATCTGGCATTGATCGTGCCCGTCAGTTTACCATTCGTTACTTGAAATGAACCGTCTCCAGCTTTATTATCATAGCTGCCATCAGGTAATTTTGTTGACGTATTGATAGTGACAGAAGATGAACCTGCATTTGCCAGCACAACGCCGTGCGAGCCGCGCTGATTCATAAATATCTGATTGTTTCCATTCGGATTCGAGAGCTCCTCAGGCTGTCCATCCATCACATTGTGAAATGTATTGACCGCAACGATAGCCTGATCTTCAAATAAACCACTCCCTCGATCGCCGATTTGGCTTTTCCCCGGGAAGCGCACACCATTTCCGCCGCCCTCGGGTCTGGAAAAGAAGAGAGGCGTACTGCCTGAGCGGGAAGCAATCACCGCCCAGCCTAAACGAATATCGTCATCGCTCATCCATGTGGACTCTTCCTCATCATTGGCATACGTATCATGCGATTCCACCCATGTGACTAACTTGTCCGCAGACACAGCAGACGCATAATGGGAGACATTCGACACGCTCAGATTACGGTTCCTTAAAGCAGACCTCATGGAATGTCCATAATTAGATGCTGTTACATTCATATATTTCGCATACGCAGCATCTCTGGAGGCACTATCTTGCAGGATTTCTCCGTATTGGAACTCGGCAGATGTATTTGTGATATTCGGCCAAAATGGACTGCCGTAATTCCCGTCATCCGGCAGTTCTATATGTTTGGCGGCGTCAAAGCGAAATCCGTCAGCGCCGTCAATTAATGCTCGTTCTAAGAAGCCTTTCAGATAGGACTGTACTTGTGTATTTTGTGTATTCCAATCATACAGCCCGAGCAATGAATTCTGCGTGACATCCCATCGATCGGACCAGTTTTTAATTTGTGTGTTTCCATGAGTCCAATTTGGAATACTCTTAATCTCGTTAGAAATCGCAGCATAGTCACTGGTGGTATGATTGATCACAGCGTCAACAATGACCTTTACGCCATATTCTTCAGCAGCAGCGCACATTTCTTTAAATTCTTGTTCAGTACCTAAGTAACGGTTGCCAATTTGGTACGATGTCGGCTGATACAGCCAGTACCAGTTCGACATGCTTTTGTTTCCTTGGTTCCCTTCCTTTACTTGGTTAATCGGAGACGTCTGAATGGCTGTATATCCTGCATCATGAATATCCTTCATATTGTGTTTTAACGTATTAAATGACCAATTCCAGGCATGAAGTATGGTCCCGTCTTTGACCGATGGCGCTGTAAGCTCATTCGATTTGTCCGCTGTTTCAGCATTCGCAGCCGCCGGTCCTGCCAGAACCAAATGAAACAGCAGAAAAAATCCAGCGAATAACGGCAGTAAAGAGGTTTTGAATCGTTTTTCAAACATTATTGACACTCCTTATTTAATTATTAAAGACTTAATGCGGAGTCAAACATATCCCTCTTACTTCATTCTTCCGCTTCCTCCTTTCAAACTGATGTGAAGACTGGAGAATTTTGTTAACGCTTACATTTTAAATTATCACAATCACTCTATCAAAACAACTTAGTAGAGTGAATTCAAATCCATGTGCCTATCCAACTAGAAAACGCTGCCCGGAACATGAGCCGTTTTCCCAAACAAAAAAAAAGAAACCATCTCACCTAAGATGATTTCTACTTTATTTCTTCTTTTACCGCTCTTCTGTAAGACCACTTCACAATAACATACCGAAGCAGAAACAGTGCCCCGCCGCAGACGATAAAAAGAAGGATCATTTTCAGCCAAGCGAAGAATGTATGGGGAATCCCCCTGTCGTACATCGTGAGCATCACTACCGCAAAAGCAACTGCAATTGAATCTAATCGCTGCTGCTTCACCCGTTTTTTCAATTCTTCTTCGGTGTTTATTCTCGGCAGGAGCATTCCAGATGCCGCTGCCCTGATGCAGTAATATAAGATCATAACAAACAAAAACACAAGGCTTGCAGCCCATTCGTTAAACGGAAATTCAAACATAATGCCGCGGATGATCACATCAAGGAGTGCAAACGCTCCCGCTATCATCCCAATCTCCGTCCAGATTTTTTGTTCTTTTTCTTTTACTCTCTTATTTTCCCCATTCACGCCTGAAAGTCTATTACGCAGATTATTCATGACCTTCCTCCCGCACTTTTACGAATGGCTTTGGCTTACATCTTACAATAACAGCCTGTGCTTCTGCAATGAATAACTCAAAAGCCCGTCGTACAAGCCGGCGGGCAGCATTATAGAAAAACGCTCCCTAGTTACAATTCAACACAAAGACCGATGTAGACCGAATCAGAGCAAGCAGGAGCATATACCGAAGCCGCTTCACTTACGAAATTCCGCTTGCGGCATGCACAGCCATACAAGATATCTGCACCCGGACTTGGCTGCGGCCTTCAGCCAGGTTTTCACCATTCGCCACTGCCTATGTAAGAGCTGATCATGTAGAAGCTTTTCCTTTTTCATTAAAATTTCGATCATCAATTTTTGAACAATGGGCAACAATAGGTTCAAACGGTTAGCTTAGATGGTTGTAAATTCGTTTCTCCACCAATTTCCAAAAGCAAATCAAACAAGCGTATCAGAATCTTACATAAGTTATGCGGCTAGAAATGAGGGTAATGGATGAATGAAATCATACTAAGATATAAAAACTTTTTTTCAGTTCTTGTTCGATGGATTATTTTTGGAAGCATTATTGGTATCATTGTTGGCTCGACAACAACTTTTCTTTTAGAGACAAACGATTATCTAGGAGAAATACGAGAAAAAAGGGATTGGTTAATTTTCCTTCTCCCTTTAGGCGGGTTGGTCTTAGGATACGTCTATATGAGCTACGGAAAGGTATTTTTGAATAATACCTTAAATGATACTGCTGAATTAAATAATCTAGTGATAGACGCGGTTCATGGAAAAAAAAGCGTTCCGCGGAGAATGGGACCTATCGTCTACTTGGGAACCTTCATAACAGTCTTTTTTGGCGGTTCTACAGGAAGAGAAGGTGCGGCTGTTCAAATGGGAGGAAGTATCGCTGCAGCAGTAAACAGGTTTTTTCGTTTAAACATATTCGACAGTAAATTGTTCATCATGAGCGGCATAAGCGCCGGGTTTGGCGCCGCCTTTGGAGCCCCCATAACAGGTGCTGTTTTTGGGATGGAAATGGCTGCTTTAGGAAAGCTGAAATTCGAAGCACTTGTTCCTTGTCTGGCGGCCAGCTTTGTCGGTCACTTTATGACAACAGCAGCTTTGGGACATAAACACGAAAAATTCATTATACAAATTGTGCCTCAACTATCTGTTATGACGTTTATAAAAGTGATTCTCGCAGCTGTTATGTTCAGTCTATTAAGTGTTTTATACTGTCAAATGAGACACGGTATACAAACATTTTCGGAGAAGCTTTTCAAAAAAAATCATATGAAGAGGGCCTTTGTTGGCGGAATAGTCATTGTGGCATTAACGCTAATAGCAGGTTCACAAGATTACAATGGCCGGGGATTAGAGATGCTGCAGCAATCCTTTAAAGAAGATGTTCCTCCTTTTGCCTTCCTCGCCAAACTGGTTTTTACAGCAGTTACGCTTGGAACCGGCTTTGTTGGCGGAGAGGCCATACCTTTATTTTTTATGGGGGCAACATTAGGGAACACCTTACACACATTCATGGATTTACCCATGTCATTTCTCGCTGCATTAGGATTGATCGCTGTTTTTTGCGGCGGTGCCAATACTCCTATAGCAGCCTTCCTATTGGCAATGGAGATGTTTGACGGAAAGGGGTTAGAGTACTTTTTTGTCGCTTGTATCGTTAGTTATTTATTTTCAGGACATCATGGACTATGGCCTTCTCAAAAAATATATGAACCTAAAAGCAGGTTATATCAAATCGCTCACGGAGAAACCATTGAAAATGTCGAAAAGAAAAAAAAGCCTTAGGCATAATGAAATTAAAAAAGCAGTCTGCTGCATTTAGATTCCGTTTGGTGATTATCGCTGAAGAATAGAATTCAAAATTTAATCCACAATAAAAACAGCGCAGGAATTTATTGATTGGTTGAAAAGAGGGGATGTTTTTTTGGATTTCAACTTCATATGGAAATCTATAGTGGTCGTCGCAGGAGGAGTTCTTATTTTGCGGTTAGCTGGGAGAAAATCCGTTTCTCAGCTTACGGTAGCTCAGACTGTCATGATGATAGCTGTTGGATCATTAATTATTCAACCTGTTGGCAACAGGAACATTTGGATTACAATGGTGATTACGTTTTTAATGGTACTCACACTTCTTTTCATTGAATATATCGTTTTGAAATCGGATACCCTTGAGACGTTTATTTATGGAAAATCACTTACAGTAGTCGAAAACGGCGAAGTGAATGAAAAAAATTTAAAAAAACTGCGCTTAACAGTTGATATGCTTGAAGTAAGGTTAAGACAACAAAATATTCAGCACTTGGCTGATTTACAATGGGCTACAATAGAATCGAACGGCCAGTTAGGTTATATGTTAAAATCCGAAAAACAATCCGCGACGAAAGAGGATATTCAAATGCTAAAATCACTGATTGAATCACATCACTCTAAGCCCTCCAATGAATTTGAAAAACCTGCAAATAATATATTTACGGAAGTGAAAGCTAGAAATCATAAAGAAAAACCTAAAGACCATTTGGATTAGGAAAAAGTGATAAGTGACTAAGTCATCATAACCTTTTTACATTCTCACTTAAGGTTTTCTTTGTTGGCTTCGCTTTTCTTGAAGGAAAAAATGAAGGCTGTCGAGAATTACTCGGCAGCCTTCATTATCTTTACTTCTTCAAATCTTCAATTGAGTTAACGTTTTTCATATATTGAGGCACAACAAGTCCCATCTTCACGCCAGTCATACTGGTGCCAACATCGTCATATTTGCCCTTATATTTGGCAGCGTATGCTTTATGGGTATTCGGCAGCCATGCGGAAAGGGATGCATCCGCGCTTCCCGTGGCAATCGCGGTCCACATCGGGCCAGCCTCTACCTGAGTAAACGTTACGTCATAGCCCAAGTCTTCAAAGACTTTGCCAATCACGTTTGTACTGGCAATCTCACTGTCCCACGCCACATAGGCAAGGTTGATTTTGTCTCCCTTCACCTTCTGAACGCCTTTTGTCCACTCCCCAATTTGATCTTTGTGGTTCTTCACATACTCAGCAGCGGCTTTGGCAGGTTTCTCGCCTTCTTCCACCTTGATCATGACTTCACCCATGTCGTCTTGCGTCCATTTAAACTGGCTCAGAAGCTTAGCGGCATTCGGCTGTTCTTTGCTGAAGCCTTTGCGTGTGATCGTATGGATTTCCTCTGCGCTGCCATATGATTGTTTCGGATCATCGAGATATTTCAGCTTATATCTGGAGAACATCCAGTGCGGTGTCCACCCTGTAATGATAATCGGTTTCTTACGGTCGTATGACTTTTTAAGTGTTGCGGTCATCGCGGCGCTTGACGCCGAAATCAATGTCCAGTCGTTCAGCTCATACTCCTTCATCGCTTTGTCGGTCAGGGCCATAATCCCTGAACCGGGATCAATCCCGATGATGGTCTTATTCACCTGTTGAGCCGCGGTTGCATTTTCATCGCTTTCTGAACCGCAAGCCGCAAGTGAGAGCGCCAGCATAGCGGAAACGCCGATACCGATGATTTTTTTAAGCATCAGGCATTCCCCCTGCTTTTCTTCTTCACTTTAATGTTTTGAGTAATGCGGTCCAGCGTAATGGCAACGATAACGATGGCGATACCGGCCTCTACGCCGACCCCGGTTTTCAGCTGTGTAACGGCACTGTATACTTCAGAACCAAGTCCCGGTGCACCGACCATTGCGGCGATAACAACCATTGATAACGCAAGCATGATGCTTTGGTTGATTCCGGCCAGAATGGTTTTTGTCGCAAGCGGAAGCTGAACTTTAAACAAACGCTGAGCTGTCGTAGAACCGAACGCCTCAGTTGCTTCAATCAGATCTGCCGGCACTTGCTTAATACCGAGAACAGTCATGCGGATTGTCGGCGGCATCGCGAAGATAACAGATGCTACAACCCCCGGCACAACACCGATGTTGAAGAAGAAAATCGCCGGCAATAGATATACGAAAGCAGGCATTGTCTGCATTAAATCAAGAATAGGTGTTACAATACGGCGAACCGTTTCTTTCTGGGACGCCCAAACTCCGATCGGTACCCCGACCACAATCGAAATAATGACCGATGTCAGAACAAGCGCCAATGTTTGAAGCATTGGGTCCCAATATCCTAAATAATCGATCAAGAGGAAACCAATCAACGTAAATAACGCAATTCCCCTTGTGCTGATCCACCACGCAAGTGCGGCGAAAATAATCGTTAACAAAATAGATGGTATAAATCCAAGTCCGCTGACAATTCCATTTACAAAAGCGGCAAGTCCGTTTGAGATTCCGTCGAAGAATCCGCCAAACGTCATCGTAATCCAGTCAACAAAACGGTCAATGATATCTGCTAAAGGTATTCTAGGCAGTCTATCCATCTTACTTCACCTCCTGTACAGAAGGATCTTGTGTTTGTTCGTCAGTGCTTTCAGCATTGATATACTCGTTATTGCCGGCAAGCGCGCCAATCAGTGCGCCTTTTACGACAATCCCTTTCATTCTTTGCTTCTCATCTACAACCGCAATTGGAATATTTGCGTCAGAAACAGCATCAAAAATCTCTGTCAGATACGTATCTTCTGGTACAGTCGTAAATTCTGTATTCAAGATATCTTGAAGTGACAAATCAGACTCAGCCGCTTTTTTCGCATCAGACGCATAGATAACACCTAACAATTTCTTTTGTTTATCCACTGCGTAAATCGAAGAAATTCCAAGGTTTTTCATCAGTGTCAAAGCTACGCGAGGCCCTTTATCAATCCGCACCGTTTCAGCGCGTTTCATAATATGGCCTGCTGTGAGGACTTTAGATAAATCAACATCCTCGACGAATTTCTCAACATATTCGTTAGATGGATTCATCAGGATTTCTTCAGGCGTGCCGATTTGAACAATGTTACCGTCCTTCATTAGAACAATTCTGTCACCGATCCGCAACGCTTCGTCCAAGTCGTGCGTAATAAAGATAATTGTTTTCCCGACATTTTCGTGAAGATCAAGAAGCTCATCCTGCATATCTTTACGAATCAATGGATCGAGCGCACTAAACGCTTCGTCCATCAGAAGGATGTCCGGATCATTCGTCAACGCGCGGGCAAGGCCGACACGCTGCTGCATTCCGCCGGAAAGCTGGTCAGGATATTGCTGTTCAAATCCTTCAAGTCCGACAAGCTTAAGGGACTCAAGCGCTTTTTGCTGACGTTCTTGTTTGTCTATACCTTGAAGCTCCAGCCCGTATTCCGTGTTTTCAAGTATCGTTCTGTGCGGGAACAGAGCGAACTTTTGGAAGACCATACTGATTTTTTTCCGGCGGACTTCCCGGAGCTGGTCTTTAGACATATTTGTTATCATGTCACCATCAATGTAAATGTTTCCGGCAGTCGGTTCAATCAAACGGTTTAGCAGCCGTACTAATGTTGATTTACCGCTCCCTGATAGACCCATGATGACAAATATCTCACCATCATACACATCAAAATCTGCTTGATTTACCCCAACGGTTGATCCAGTCGCTTTCAGGATCTCTTTTTTTGTCTTTCCGTTGGCAAGCATTTGAGCTGCTTTCTTTGTTTGTTTCCCAAAAATTTTAGATACTTTCTCGACTTTTATCTTAATTGATTTCTCATCTACACTCATATTTTCCCTCCATATGAAGCAATCTTTATTACCGTAACACTTATGTAACATTCCATACAAACAGCATATACGCTTTTATTCTGTATCATTTCTCTATATTCTTTATTATAGCTCCTTAACCTTGTGAATACTCCTAAATACTCTTTAATCCTTCTTAATTAGTGCATATTGCAGATAAAATTCAGGCTTTTTCTACTATTAAGCGCTTACAAAAAATCTTTTGTTCTTTATATTTCAGGACTTATTGCTCTCGATCTGGAAAAATAAGTTGACTTATTTGCAGTTTCACGACTAGAAACAACCAAATGATCAAACAACTGCCAAATTTTTAAAATGCTGTCTGATAAATCAGGACTTGCTATTATTCGTACGCTTGATTACAGCGGAAAAGAACTCACCTACCGACATGCAGGTCAAAATGCAACATTGTCAAAATCACCGCATCTTACTCATGTGAGAAGCGGGGTAGACGCACCCCGAAAAGATTCGTGGACGAAATAGAGGTTTCTCAATACATATCTGTTTCATATTTTCAACATTATAAAATTTATAGGCGTGATAAGAAGTGATGGTGTCTTTCAATCCATTTTGCGGCGAGGAACCACTGTCGGCACATGTCTTGCAGGTTTTCTATATCAACACACACCGTTTCGGTACTTTACACGATTCTGTTTATACTGCCATGGCGCTCTGCCAGACAAACACGATGATCCGCAGCCCGGGTTCAAATGTAAAAAAGCACCTCAATCGCGAGGTGCTTTTCCTATTCAAGCTCAGTTTGTTTCGTTTCTTTTCCCATAATCAAAATACAAGCAACCGCGAGTAAGATCGCAATGCAAAAGATTGAAAAAATCACTGAAAACGAAATATGGCGAGCGGCGAGCGTTCCAACGAGCAGCGGCCCGAAGATACCGCCGATTCTTCCAAACGCCGCTGTCGTCCCTGAACCTGTGGCGCGAATCGCTGTCGGGTATTGCTCCGGTGTATAGGCATACAGCACGCCCCACGCACCAAGATTGAAAAACGATAACAGCATTCCAGCTGTAAGCAGAAGGCCTAATGAATCCGCAGTTCCGAAGAAATAGGCGCTTCCTGCTGTACCAATCAGGTAAAAGACGAGTATCCACTTCCGTCCCGCTTTTTCGATCAGCCACGCAGCAGAAAAATAGCCCGGAAGCTGAGCAAGCGTCATCAGCAGGACGTATTCAAAGCTTTCAATCATGCTGAAGCCTTTGAGCAGCATGACACTAGGCAGCCATAGGAACATGCCGTAATAAGAAAACACCACGCAAAACCAAACGATCGACAGCATCACAGTCGACCGTAAGTACTGTCTTGCCCAAACGCTTTTTACATTCTCCCATACCGATGTCTTTTTAGCAGAAAGCGACTCATATTTCGGCGAATCAGGCAGACTCGTCCGCAAGTACAGAGCATAAAAAGCAGTCAGCGACGTCAACAGCAGGGCGGCCTGCCAGCCGAAGCTCGGTATCACAAAGTAAGAAATCAGTGCTGCTACGAGCCAGCCTACTGCCCAAAAGCTTTCCAGTAGCACAATCACTCTGCCCCGCTTTTCAGGCGCAACCGCTTCAGAAACAAGAGTTGAAGCGACTGGCAGCTCGCCGCCAAGCCCCATCCCAATAACAAAACGCAGAATAAGGAATGCAGATAAGCTTGTCACAAAAGCTGATATGCCGCTTCCGATGGAAAAGCACAAAAGGGTAATGATAAACACCTTTTTTCGGCCGATTCGATCAGCCAGCAGCCCAAATAAAAACGCACCCACAGCCATGCCGATGGAATTCACGCTTCCGATCCATTTCATTTCTTCAGGCGCAAGATTCCACTCCACGTGGAGCGCGGCGATAATAAACGATAATATTCCGACATCCATTGCATCAAACAGCCACCCTAAACCGGCGACACCCAGCAGCTTACGCTGGGATATAGGCTGTTGTTTTCCCATTGTCAACACCTCTGATATGCAAAATGATTACCGTTTAAGTTTACAACTGTCTTTACACAATGTCATTAACTAAATGGTGTAAATGTAGAACCCCCGCTTATATTTCACAAGCGGGGGGCTTTTTATTGCTGCAATGCTGCTTTTTTAATATTATCCTGAAGCTCGGCAATTCGTCTTGCACCATCTTCGCGGAGACGTTTGTTTTCTTCTTCAATTTGTTTTGTTTCCTGCATACCGCTGACGATCGTGTTCCAAGACGATTCAATCGTTTCAATATCTATGCTCGGTCTGCCGGCCATTCTGGCAATTTCAACACTCTGGCTCGAGATGTTTTCCGCATTTCGTTTCAGCATCTCGTTTGTCCGGCGATCAAGCTCGCTCATGGAGTCAGCCACAAGCTTTTGCCGTTTTACTGTGACAGCCTGAATAATGCCGTTTTTGAAAATCGGAATGGTGATGATGAAAGCGGAGTTGATTTTTCCGATCAGCTTCGCATTACCGCGCTGAAGAAGGCGGATTTGCGGTGCGGTTTGAAGTGCCACCATTCGCGCCATATCAAGGTCGTATACCCGCTCCTCAAGCGCCTGAATGCCGTTGCGCAGCGTATCAAGCTGCATTTGCGCTAGCTGATTTCCGCTTGCTGCTTTTTCTTCATATGAAGGGAGAGTGGACTGCATCTCTTCCAGCTTCATTTGTCCGGCAACAACGTATTTTTCAAGCTCCATATAGTAATTAATATTGTTTTCATACATTTCATCGAGCGTATAGTTTGTTTTGGTCATCTCATCTTTATATTTAGAAATCTCAACGTTGATTTTTTCAATTTCTCCGCCGAGCGTCTGGTACTTTTTAAAGATTTTCTCAATCATGCTGCCGCCGCGTTTGAAAATCTTAGCCATCAGTCCCTTTGGCTCGTCAAAATCGTTTTTGTCAAAACGGTCCATGATTTTTCCAAGCTGGGTCAGCATCGTGCCTGAGTCTGTCACGCTTGTCGTTTTCATCATCCCCAAGATGCGGTCAGAGAACTTAGAGATTTCAACGGCCGGCTCCTTTCCGTACTCAAGCAGCTCCATTTGGTTTTTAACGTCAATTTGTTGTACTAGCCGTTTCACCTCTGGTTCCTGGCGGAGCTGCAGGCGGATATCGTCAGCTTTTTGCTGGGAAATTTCTTCGTTTTTATCAAGAATAAGCGGGTTTTGATTTTCTGTTGTCATGCTTTTCTTCTCTCCTTACTTTTGGGTAATCGTTCTGAACAGCCTTTTTACAAGTGAAGGCTCCTTATAGTCCTGCTGAAACACCATGTCGTCCAGCCAGTGGATATCATACTGATCCTCTTCAATAAACTGCTCAATGTCTTGATGGCCGGGAGGGTTATACATGATGATATCGATTCCGATTTCATTCAGGAACAGCAGGGCGGCAGCATCTGAACGCGTGAGTCCGCCGCTCATTTCCGTATGATATAAAACGAGTTTCGGAACAGTTTGCGCATAGTCGAACATCTGAATCAATTTCAGCAGCTTAGCAGACAGGTTCGTTGTTTGTTTAAACAAGTAAATTTGAACATCCTTGACTTGTTCCTGATGCAAAGCTTTAAGACGCGGGTGCCTGCACATTCTCGAAATCGTTTTGGCAATGGCAGCCTGAACGCCCGCCGGAAGCTGCTTGTACTGCCACACATTGCTTGCCATCAGCTTGTCCGGATCAATGTTCCCTTCATGGTCTAGCGCGTGGCTGTAATGAAATTGATAGTTCGATTTGATTTCTTCTGTAAACGGAAAGCTTCTGATCATTTCTGTTTCCTGGTAATCCTCTAATGTATGAAGCCTGTTCCAATATTCTTTATGGTCTTTCGACACGCCCATGATTTTGGCGAATACATTCGGAATCTCAATGGAATGTTTATCGGCTTTGAAATTCGGCCGAATGAAGGCCCGCTCTTTTGCGATTAAAAACAGTTCATCATAGGTCGTTTTCAGCGTAACAGACATCGGTGTATGATCCCTGAACTGCCATGGCTTGTACAGCATGGATTCCTCATGATTCAGCACATGTTCAATTTCCTTTGTTGAGCGGTAGGCTACGGTTGATTTCCGATCCGGTTTTTCTTTTGGAAACGGCTGAAGCTCCGAAACATCAGGGAGCTTTTCCGTAAAACTGAGCTCCTGCTTCGGATCGACAAGCGCCAGCTGATCGGTTCCCGCCGGATGGAACAATAGGACATCGCAGCCGGCTAACATCAGATAATATAAGAAATAGAGCTGACTCTTCGTTGCGTCTCCGTACCAAACAACTTTTGGCATCTCCCGTTCTATATCGGTTTTTTCCAGCCAAGGATTCAGGTGATTCAAAGAAAACTTAGAGACATCAAGCAATACTCTGCGAAAATCAGGATGATTCAGCCCCTGCTCATGATGGTCTGCAAAGGTATGTAAAAGCGTCATCAATGCTTTTCTCAAATGGCGGTGCATGAGGGGGTTTGTATGCTTCGCAATCAGCTGCTCCCCGTCCAGAAAGGCGACAAAACGGCTGACCGACAGCCCTTTTTCTTTCTGATTGATGGAATGAATATGCTGAAGCGCCTGAAACGTTTCCGGCGCGATCGTTTTATCAAGCGTCTCGCTTAAGATATAAATATGATCCTTAACCGATAGCTCATACAAGTCGTTATAATAGTCCGTTTCATCTATGGGCGTACCCAGTATTTGTCCGGCGAGCCTCGAAAAAGACAGCCCGTTTTCCTTCTCATAGCGCTCCCGCTCGGGCAGCGTCTGAAACAACATGTTTTTCCAATCCCCGTCGGCGGGAACTGTTTTATGAATGATTAACTCTTCTTGTCTCATCATATCCTCCTTTCTGGTCTGTTTGTATGCATTATACTTGTTTTAATCGGGTTATTCGGGATAAAACAGACGCTGTGATTTCTTCACCTGCCATCATGCCGCTTGCTTTCGTTTTGCGTAATTCCGGACAGTGGCGCAGCACCTCGCCATGAGCGGGCGCGATGCCGAAATCAGCTTCCTGAATCAGTTCAAGATCCAGTAGCGAATCTCCCGCTGTATAGATTTCATCAAGCGAAAGCCTCGATTTCAGATATTCGACCGCCCTCCATTTATTAAGCGGCTTCGGAATAAAGTAAAGCTTTCGCCCCTGCAGGGATACCTGCCATCCTTTTTCAGCCCCCCACTCCTTCACAGCAGCGGGATCGAGGCCGGCTATTTTCTCTTCGTTCAAGATAAGATAGACAAAATAATGATGTGCCGTTCGGGTTCTTTCAACCGCTTGCGCTACAGGCAGAATTGCGATTTCTCTCAGCATAGCCTCAATCGGCAGACACGATGCGAGCTGCTCTTTTATGAACTCGTCCCACTCTTTCAGAGGCTGGCCGTCCTTTAAAATACAGCCGCCATTCGTAGTCACAGCATATTCGGGCACAATGTCCTGCTGAAAACAAACAATTCTCTTATACTGCTCATTTGTGCGTGTGGTGACAGGAATAAAATAGTGATCCTTCTGAATTTGCCTTAAGTTCTCTTTTGTCACTCCCGAGATATAAGAGATGTCACGGCCGTTCAGTGTTTCTATCAGCTCAACCCCCGCTTCCTTATCAGGATTGCTGATCATGCGCCTCGAGTAAATTAATGTTCTGTCTAAATCACTGGCGAATGCGTTCATAGGCTTTTCTCCGCCGGACGAATCAGCCCGCAGCAGCGATATGACATATTCTTGTATTCTTCCACAGGCACGCCCCGATCCTTCGCAAGCAATAAAATATGCTGCAATGCTTCTTCAGCACCCGGCTGAATGAGTATTTTCCAAGGCACTCTTCGCAAAAGCACGCGGGTCGTTTCCCCAACACCCGGCTTAATCAGATTTGTGTTGCTGATGCCGAATTGCTTTTGGATAGTCTCAATGGAAGCTAGACCGTTCCAATCTGGTTTCACACGATCGTTTTGCAGCCTAAGTGCCAGGCGTTCTGCTTCTTTATGAATAGACGGAAATTGCTCCGCTATCGTTTCAATATAGAGATTGGATACATCCTCTTCGCTGAGCTCTTTGTAATATTTCGCCCCATGAAAGTCAGACGGCCCGATCCACTTTTCATTTAAAACTGTGCGGCTGACAAGTCCTGATACAGTAGAATTCAAGCAAGCGCTCGGAATCAGAAAGTCTTCCTTCGTACCATAAATATCCGCGCAATGCCCCGGATCGGCAAGCACCGCGATTTCAGAAGACAGCCTTGTTCCAAAGCGTTGATTAAAGCGTTCTACAGAGCGGATCAGTTCTTTCGTGATGGCGCCTTTGCCTGTCCATCCGTCGATAAACGCAACCTTGCCTTCCGGATGATGCTTCAACATATAATGCAAGGCAATCTCATCAATTCCCCTGTCCCGAATGATAGAGATGCTATAGTGCGGCAGCGAGACATGATACTTCATTTTGATATAACGTTTGATCAAGACACCGATCGGCGTGCCTGCTCTTGCCAAACTGCACAAAACCGCATCTTTCCCGCTTTTTTCATAAATCTGCTCCGCAACAACTCCCGCCGCTAATGCGACCTTCTGTTTGCTGTCTTCCAGCGAGGCATAAAACAGTTTCATGTATTCATCTGTCGGCTTGTATTCGATCGGCAGCATTTCTGAATAATGGATGCCGCTTTGAATTGACTTCTCCCGTTCTTCCGTACTTTTTTCAATGGATACAGCGGACAAGTCTTTTAATAGAAAGGTCACATCTTCTTCTGGATAGCTCCCAATACGGTCAATAACGTCTTTCAAATCAGATCACGCCTTTCCTGAGAGAGTTACAATGTGGATATGAGGCACTTCTTTTTCTTTGAAAATATCAAAAATCGGCTGTAACGCCTCATCCGAAACGTTCTTTTCCAGACAGAAAAAGACTTCGTCATACGCTCCGGCAGGAAGGTTATAGACAAAATGGCGAACCGCCTCATCTTCCGGATTCATAAATGAATAACCGTTTTGCACGGCATAACCTTGTTTTGCAACCGGGTGAATCGGACTGCGCGTGGTAGAGTGATAGGAAACCGAACCGCCAAGCTTTGAGGCGATTTTCATTGGCAGATACATCAGCTCTCCCGTTCCAAGCACGAGTGTTCTTTTGCCCTTCCGATATTGTTCGATGTAAAGCGCTGCTTGGCGGCAAGCTTCGTGAACAGCCTTTCGCTCAGACGGCTTTACGCCGAATCGCCCTGTTTCTTTCACGTAAGAATGAACGTTTGCGGATGTTTCCGGCTGATAAGGAACGGATGTGAAGAAATCCGATATATCAATGTCCGTTCTGTTTATCGCTGTTCCTTGCGGCTTCGGGCTGTAGTTGCAGGAGGACTCGGACAACGGCACACCCTTAAAGGAAATCCGCCCTGATAATAAAGCAACGGTTGAAATTGTGACGCCTAATTCCCGTTCAGCCTCTGCGTATGCCTTCTTATGCTCCTCCGTCCGCCAATCCAATAAAGACAGGACAGCGTATTCTTTGCGCGGAAATTTGGATTGGATATCCCGAATCATATGTAATGCGGTTTTCCCTGTGGTGATTTCATCATCTACAAGAAGAATCGGACAGCTGTTGTTCATCATATCTGGTTCTGCGTAACACAGCTGATCAGTGGCATGGGAATGCTCTTCCACAAATGTGATCGAAGGCTCTGTGTTTCGGATCTGTTCACGTGTTGTATGGACAAACGACGCTTGTTCAATGCAATCATAAACCGCGTGTCCAAGCGCCGTCGCCGTTTCCGCAAACCCGATTACAAGCGGCGCTTCGTCCAGTGTAACAGGGTGCTGTTGAAGCGTTTGATAAGCAGCTTGAAGCTCGCTTTCCGTTTCTGAAAGAAGTCCGTTCAAGATCTCGTTTTTTTCCTTTAGCTCCTGTCCGGTTTTCCGCTCAGCGTATTCCAAGGCAAGCAGCCCGGACGCTAAAAGCGGCTTCAGCGGGTGAACCGGGATATGTTTGCCCAGCACTTTGCTGACAAATAAAAAGCCCCTTTTTTTATTCACTCTTGCCGCCATCTCGAATAATGCTTGTTCAGGTATGAAAAGCGGGTTGTCTGTGACCGACAGATCAACCGCCATATTGTCCAATATTTGAAGGGTTTTGCTGTTCGTTGAGCAAATCGGTGAAAGATCGGTTTTCATGATACACCCCATAAATTTCTGATTTTAATAAGATTTTTTCAGCCCATTTCATATGAGGCTTGATTTCATTCATTTTGTTAGAAAAATGGCTTTTCATCACGCCGATTGAACCGTTTCCGTGATGAATAATGCTTAACGCATCCATATAGTCTTCCTTTGTTACAACATACAGGCTGTTTACAATTTTGAGATGGGTCGGATGAATGACCGTTTTTCCGTGAATGCCGTTGGCGATGTCAAGTTCGGTTTCCTTCACCAAACCTTTTACATACTCATTCAGCTCAACTGGCGGGTGCGCCGATAGCAGATGGGGCTTTTGCGATGCCTGAAAATACTCCCATACAGGGCCTGAAATAACGAACTCCCGGCCGAAGTAATTGATGATATCTGACATAAAGTCCGCAATCATACGGATATCATATATCGTTTGCTCCGACTTTCTTCTGATGCCGTATAATCCGCATAAATCAGTCGCACCGATCCGCACATTTAAGATCAAGTCCTGATGCTGATGCAAAATCATACTCATTTCAGACAAAGCAGCAGCCCTTGTCTCTTTCATTAACAAATCGGGTGTTTCCAATATCGGCATGCCGTAAAGCGGCACCGTCATGTCACCGGATATGCCTTCAAGTGCTTCAACATAGTCACGGGCGTTTTCCGCTGAGAATTTTGGGAAGACAAATCCTGTTAACAAATGGAGTGCAGGTTTCAGGGTATCGGCTAATTGCAGCAGCTGTTTCGGAGACCGTACACGCACAAACATAAACGGGAGATGGTCCGGCTTTATCTTGCGGTGCTGGATCGCCTGCTCAATCAACTCTAATTGGCGGCTCACATTATGTTCAGCCCGCTTGACCTCATGATCTCCAATCGCATCCTCCAGACAGAAAACAATAGATGATAAATCCTCATATTTGTGTTCCGTTATCATCGCCGCTATGTCCGGGCGGGTTGCCGGCATATATAATACGGCCCCCAGTGCGTGCTCAAGCAGCTTCTTAGGCGCCTCTTTCGTGACCTGTTTCGGCGCTTGATAAAATACATTTTCTTCTTGATGTGTTGATAAATAGTGGAAATACCGCACACACGTCACCTCTTTTCTGTAACAAAAAAGGAAGGACATAAACCTCCCTCCTTGTTTTGTTTTATTCTTCTTTTGACGCGGCTGTCTGTTCGCGCACTTGCTTTTGTTTGTTGATATAGTGAATGATAAATGTAATCGCAAAAGCAGCGATAATGATAATGAAGAATACAGAGTGCGGCATTTCGTAATGGAAGGCACTCCCGGCCATTTTCAGCGCGATAATTCCGATTAACACGAATGCTGTGTTTTCCAGCTCAGGAATTTTATCAATCAGTACAAGGAATACTTTTGCCACTGTACGCATCATTAATATACCGAGCATACCGCCGACCAGAAGCACCCATACTTTTTCAGATACCGCAAATGCGGCCAGAATGCTGTCCACAGAGAAGGCAAGGTCCATCAATTCAACTGAAATAACAGTCGCCCAGAAAATACCGAACGTGCGGACCATCCAAGAGTTTTTCTTCATGCCGTCCGTTTCCTCATCTTTTTCGCCGATCCAGAAGTGCTTAATGACGAGCCAAGCCAGATAAAGCGCGCCAAGCACCTTGATCCACCAAAACTTGATGAGGAGCATACCGAGCCCGATAAAAATAAACCTGAAAATATAAGCTCCAAATAAACCATACGTTAACGCTTTTTTCCGCTGTTTTTCCGGCAGGTGTTTGACCATCACCGCAAGAACAAGCGCGTTATCGGCCGATAAAAGGCCTTCCAAAACAACAAGAGAACCAATCAGACCCCAGGAAACAGGATCAGACAACACTTCCCCCCACATTTTCCAATCGAAAAATGAAGCATACGTAGACATGATATGATGTAAAAAGTCCAAATTTTTTCCTCCTATTAATTGAAAACGGTGACTTCTCTATTTGTCACTCGCTTACACTTGCAAACCGTAGTTCCGGCACAATGCAGCCAGCCCGCCGGAAAAACCGCTGCCGATCGCATTGAATTTCCACTCCTCGCCGTGTCTGTAAAGCTCACAAACGACAACGGCTGTCTCAATAGAGAAATCTTCTCCCAAGTCGAAGCGAAGAAGTTCATTCTGCGTCTCTTCGTCCACAACGCGTACAAACGCATTGGAAACTTGTCCGAAGTTTTGGCTGCGTGCTTCAGCGTCGTGAATGGTCACTGTGATACCTATTTTCTCAATGTGAGCAGGGATTTTTGAAAAATCAACGATGAGCTGCTCATCATCTCCGTCACCTTCACCCGTGCGGTTGTCACCCGTATGGATGACACCGCCGCTCGGATGCTCAAGGTTATTATAGAAGACGAAATCGAGATCATTCACGCAGTTGTCATGCGCATCAACTAAAAAAGCTGAAGCATCCAGGTCAAAATCGTGTCCGCCTGAGTACTTATTTGTATCCCAGCCTAAACCGATCACCGCTTTTGTGAGTCCCGGATTTGTTTTCGTTAAATCAACACGCTGTCCTTTTGCTAATTGAATAGCCATACTGCCTCTCTCCTTTCTGCTCTTCGTAATCTGTCCTAACCAACTTGCAAGCCGAAGTCTGTTGCGATGCGGGCAAGGCCGCCTTGGTAGCCTGAGCCGATAGCGGAGAATTTCCACTCGCCGTTATGTCGGTAAAGCTCTCCAGCGATAATTGCTGTTTCAATAGAGAAATCTTCCGCCAGATCGTAACGGATGAGCTCTTCATTTGTTTCTTCATTGACGATGCGAACGAACGCGTTTGACACTTGTCCAAAGTTTTGGCTGCGCGCTTCCGCTTCGTGAATCGTGATGACAAATGAGATTTTGTCGATATTGGCAGGTACGGCGCTGAGATTCACTTTTACATTCTCATCATCGCCTTCGCCAAGACCTGTCAGGTTATCGCCTGAATGAACGACTGAACCATTGCCGCCTTCAAGCTGGTTGTAGAAAATAAAATCATTTTGAGATGCGCATTTTCCAGACGCATCTAAAAGAAATACACTTGAGTCAAGGTCAAAGTCATGTCCGCCGTCATACTTATTCGTATCCCAGCCTAAACCGACAACAACCTTTGAAAGACCTGGATTTGTTTTTGTTAAATCTACTTTTTGTCCTTTTGCCAATGAAATTGCCATGTTTCATCCACTCCTTTTTTCTTTTATACGTATCGGCTGATAATATCTTCTAATCTCGTATCGTTTGTGCCTTCACCGATCGCCGCGAATTTCCACTCGCCGTCCTGGCGGTAGATTTCAGCCGTAATTAAGCTTGTTCTCCCGGCATAATTGTCTTTTAAATTGTATTTGAGCATTTCTTCATTTTTAGATTGATCGACCACACGGATAAACGCATTTTGAATCATGCCGAAATCTTGTTTTCTTCTGACACAATCATAAATATTAACAACAAATACAAGCCTGTCGATATTTGCAGGCACTTTTTCCAAATCTATCATAATTTGTTCGTCATCACCCGCACCGTCGCCTGTCAGGTTATCGCCTGTATGTTTGACACCGCCGCAGCGGCTTTTCAGGTTGCCGAAATAGATGATATTTTTCTTATCGGTGAATTTGCCGTTTTCGAGCATCAATACTGAAGCGTCACAGTCGACATTGGGTCCGCCCCCGCCGAGCAGCTTTCCGAAAAAACCGCCTCCTCCTGATGAAACCGGGTCCCAGCCGAGACCGACCATCAATTTTGATAAGCCCGCTTTTCCTTTTGTTAAATCAATACGCTGTCCTTTTTCTAAAGAAATCGCCACACGATTCACTCCTAATCATCAAGATGTGAATATAGTCACATTTATTTTTACGTACAAAGGGAAGATGAGTATGCCGTAAATTATTAATAGATACGTTTGTTATTATAGCAAAGTTTCATAAAAGTTAAGAATAATTGACGAAAATCCTCGAAAAAAACTTCCATATTTGATGTGATTTTTGCAAATCATATGAATTGTGATTCTAAAACAAACCATTTGACGTGAGCGAGTCATTTTGCCTATTCTTGTGTCACATTCTAAAAACAGACAGAAAGGAAGCGGCCTTTTGATTCATTTCAGCATACTAGACCAGGCACCTGTTTCTAAAGGAGAAAGCCCTGTGACAACTCTTCAGCATTCGGTTGAGCTTGCCCAATTAAGCGAACAGTGGGGCTATAAGCGTTATTGGTTTGCCGAACATCACAGCACGAAAGGACTGGCAAGCACGGCGCCGGAAATTATGATCGCCCGCATCGCGGCACAGACAAACACGATCCGTGTCGGGTCAGGCGGCGTGCTGCTGCCCCAGTACAGCCCGTTTAAAGTGGCTGAAACCTTTCGCCAGCTTGAGGCCCTGTATCCCAATCGGATTGACCTCGGTGTCGGGCGTTCCCCCGGCGGCACGACAAAAACCCGCCTTGCGCTAACGGACGGGGTGAAAAAAAGCTTAACCGATTTCAACAGACAACTGCAGGATGTCTCTTGTTTTCTCACGGATTCGCTTCCTGCCGGGCATCCGTATGCCGGAATCAAAGCGGCGCCGCTTATTGAAACTGCACCGGAGCTATGGGTGCTCGGTCTCGGTGAAAACAGCGCAAGACGCGCGGCGCATCAGGGGATTGGATATGTGTTTGGGCATTTCATTAACCCCGAGCGAGGAGAAAATGCATTTCGTGTTTACCGGGAAAACTTTCGGCCGTCAGCTCATTTCTCGTCTCCGGCCGCATTGTTTACGATTTTTGTCATTTGCGCAAAAACAGATGAGGAGGCAGAAGAGCTCGCGTTAAGCCAGGATTTATGGCTTCTTCGCGTCGGAAAAGGCTTGGACAGCCGCGTGCCGAGCAGCGAGGAGGCAAAAACGCATCCCTACACAGAGTCCGATAAAAAGCTCATAGAAGAAAACAGAAAGCGAATGGTGATCGGTTCTCCAAACACTGTCAAACAGCAGCTTTTAGAGCTCACAGACCGTTATGAAACAAATGAAATTATGGTTCTTTGCAATGTGTTTGATTTTGAGGCGAAAAAGGAATCATATGAGCGTATTGCCGGGTTGTTTCTATAAAAAAAGCAGTTTTTCCGATGGAAAAACTGCTTTTCTTGTTACCGGCGCCCTTTTTTACGCAGGGCTTCTTTTTTGATAAACGTCCAAACGCCCTGAACCGCAAATCCAATCAAAAGCAGAACGATCAAAAGCAGGGTAATAGACGGCCCTGGCGGCGTTCCGAGCTGATAAGATGATGTCAGTCCCATAAAAACACTGAATAACGAAATGAGTATAGCTGCGATAAATACCATGTTAAAGCCTTTCGCAATTCTAATGGCGAATGCTGCCGGCAATACGAGCAGGGCTGATACAAGAAGAACCCCGATGATCGGAATAATGACTGAGATCGCAAGCCCTGTGACGATACTGAATGACATCGACAGAACGTTTGTATTGATTCCGGACGTTTTTGCTGTTGCTTCATCAAACGTCAGCAGGTAGAGCGGTCTTCTCAGTACGATAAAGTAAAGCAGGATCAGCAGTGTAATGATGCCGATAATATAGACCTGCTGCTGGTTTACGGTCACGAGCGATCCAAATAGGTATTGGTCAATGCTCATATTGGCTGTGCCTTTTGAAAGGCTGATTAAAAACATCGCGAAGGACAAACCAGCCGCCATTAAGATGGCAATGGACACTTCTGAATAGGTTCGGTATGCCCGCCGCATGTATTCAATCCCGATTGCGCCTACGGTCACGACGACGATGCTCGCCGCGGTAATATTGGTGCTGAGAAAAAAGCCGATGGCCACACCTGACAATGAAATATGTGATAGTGTGTCAGCCATTAAGGCCTGTCTTCTGAGAACGAGATAAACCCCTAAAATCGGGGCCATGATGGCGATCATGCCGCCTGCTAGAAAAGCTCGTCGCATGAATTCCAAGTCAAACATTTCCATCCGCCTTTTTCTCCTCTCTCTAATCGAATTACTTTATCTAAAAATTGCTGCACTTCATTTTGTTCATGAGTGACCATCACAACTGTGCGGTTGTGATTTTTCACGAGATGGTGCATAAATTCGTAAAATCCTTTTCTGCTGTCATAGTCAACGGCTGTTGTCGGTTCGTCCAGCATTAAGAGATCCGGATTGCTGGCAAGCATTCTTGCGATACAGATTTTCTGCTTCTGTCCGCCTGATAAGTCGCCGATTTTCCGCTCGCGGAGCTCCCACATTTCCACCATTTTCAACGCTTTTTCCACTTCGATATGATCTTCTTCATTTAAACGTTTAAACCATTTCCCTTTTGTGTATCGGCCTGACTGCACAAGCTCCAGCACCGTACTTGGAAAACCGGCATTAAATGAAGAAATTTGCTGCGGGACGTAGCCTATCGTCAGGCGTTTTCCTTCTGTATTCCTTTTACTGATCGTCACCGTGCCTTCCCACGGTTTCAGCATGCCGAGCATGACTTTCATAAGCGTCGATTTAGCGGCGCCGTTTGGGCCCGTGATGCCGACAAACTCACCGCTTTCAATATCAAGTGATACTTTATCCAAAACAGGCGTATGGGAATAGCCGAAAACGATATCTTTCAATGAGACGAGATTCATGTCAATCTTCCTTTCTCACAAAGAAATAGTGTGCACCCTCCGGCGCACACTATCTTATGATTTATCCAATAGTGAATCTTTAAGGGCATCGAGGTTTTGTTTCATAATGTCGATATACCCTAAACCTTTATCTTGTTCTTCTTTGCTTAAGCCCTCCAGTGTATTGAGCACTTCAGTCTTTGCGCCGATTTCACTGGCCAGCGTTTCTGCGACCTTTGAGGATGCAATTTCTTCAAAGTAAATGACTTTTACGTTATGTTCTTTGGCATACGTTTTCAGTTTTGCTAAGTCGGCTGCGCTCGGTTCTTGGTCAGGCGAAAGCCCTGCAATCGGAACCTGCGTCAGACCGTATTCTTTTGCCAAATAGCTAAAAGCTGTATGCTGTGTGATGAATTCTTTCTTCACCGCTTTTTTTACGGTTGTACGATATAGTTTATCAAGATCCTGCAGTTTTGCAATATATTCTTTACTATTTTTCTCATAGTATTCTTTGTTATCCGGGTCCTGCTTTACGATCTGCGCCGTAATATTTTCAACTTCCTTCTGCGCCAGAACAGGGCTGAGCCATACGTGAGGGTCCATTGCATGGCTATGGCTGTGCTCATGCTCCTCGTGCTCTCCGTGTTCTTCATGCTCTTCGTGTTCTTCTTCCGAACCTTCCATTAAATCAATGCCTTTGCTCGCGTTGACGAAAACGGCATGGCCTTGACCCATGCTTTTTTCAGCTGACGGAACCCAAGTTTCCATGTATTCACTATTATAAACGAACAAATCAGCATCTTGAATGTTGGCAATGTCTTTTGGCGTCGGTTCCCAATCATGCGGTTCAACGGAAGATGGAATTAACAAATCCACATCTCCTTTATCTTTTACAATTTGTTTCGTAAATTCATACATCGGGTAGAACGTTGTGACAATGTGCAGTTTATCACTCTTAGAATCCGCCGACCCTTTTGTTGATGAATTGCCGCATGCTGCGACTAATAAAAAGCACGCTGCAATCACAAACAAGCCGCTCCATTTTTTAAACATATCGTATATCCCCTCTTTTTCACATGAACTTTAAATCAAAATGATAACGATTTTGTAATCCTATATCATAATAAACCGAAGTCATTACGTTTTGCAAGAGTAATTTTCGTTTTGATGTTATTCTTCCCGTCTATGGG
The DNA here is from genome assembly GCF_040784915.1 of Bacillus vallismortis. GTDB lineage: Bacteria > Bacillota > Bacilli > Bacillales > Bacillaceae > Bacillus > Bacillus subtilis_G. The sequence goes on along the minus strand of NZ_CP160797.1, from coordinate 308,634 downwards.
GCGAATATATGTACTTAAAAAACCCGGCTAAAAAGCCGGGCGGGCTGAGTCATTTGATTGTTTTGTCCAGAAGATATACTCTGCTCTCGTAAGGCTGAAACACCATTTCGTCAGCCAGATCACCGTTGTTTTTATAATTGCTGAGAAGCAAGGATGCCTGATCCTTTCCGCAATACTTAGGCCAACGGAAAACAGCCTGCTCTTTTGAAAAGTTATTGACCGACAAAAGCTGCTGTTTTCCATTTTCTCTCATGTATACAAACAGCTGCGGATCATCCGGAAGCAAAAGATCATAGCTTCCTTTCATGAGGTCAGCGTACTGCTTTCTCAGGCTGAACAGCTTTTTGTAGTAGGTTAAGATCGAATCAGGATCTGCCTGTGCTTCCTCCACATTGATAGTCGAGAAGTTCGGGTTGACCTTCAGCCAAGGCGTGCCGTCAGTAAATCCGGCATTCTTGCCGCTGCTCCACTGCATCGGCGTCCGGGCGTGATCCCGGCTTTTGGCTAAGATCGATCTCATCACATCTTCTGGATCATAGCCTTTTTCAAACACCCGTTTATGATACATATTGACCGTTTGGATATCTTTATAGTCCTCAATTCGGGTAAACGGCGCGTTTGTCATCCCGATTTCTTCTCCTTGATAAATATACGGCGTGCCCTTCATGAAATAAAGAACGGCGGCCAGCATTTTCGCGGATTCTTTCCGGTATTCCCCATCGTCTCCGAATCGCGACACAATCCGGGGCTGATCATGGTTGCACCAAAACAATGTATTCCACCCTTCATATTCAAGCTTCTTTTGCCATGTTGTCAAAACAGACTTTAAATCAGAAAGCTCAAGGGGTTTTACATCCCAATGTTCTTTTCCCGGTTGCTGGTCAAGCTCCATATGCTGAAAGTGAAAAATCATGTTCAGTTCATGCTTATCTGTTCCCGTATACTTCAGGCCTTCCTCCGGTGTGGCGCTTCCTGCCTCTCCGACGGACATGACATCATATTGAGAAAATACTTTATCTGTCATTTCTTTTAAATAGTCATGAATCCGTTCGCCATTTGGCTGGAAAGACTTCGGCTCTGCCCGCTGGTTGATATAGTCCTCATACGAAGGTAGATATTCTTTCTTAGAGATGAGATGGAGCTGATCAATCCGTAACCCGTCCACCCCTTTATCAAGCCAAAATCTCATCATGTCAAATACCGCTTGGCGCACCTCAGGATGTTCCCAATTTAAATCAGCTTGTTTGACGGCATTCATATGGAGATAATATTCTCCCGTGTGCTCCTCGTATTGCCAGACCGGGCATCCGTAGTCAGACACCCAGTCCGTCGGTAGGCCGTTCTTTGTGCCAGGGCGCCAAATGTAATAGCTGCGGTATTTGCTGTTTTTGTCCAGCTCCGCTTCTTTAAACCACGGGTGCTCGACCGAGGTGTGATTTAACACAAAATCCATCACTAGCTTTAATCCGCGCTGATGCACCTGGTCAAGCAGCTCGTGAAAATCGTCCATCGTTCCGTATGAATCCATAATCGTCTTATGGTCTGTCACATCATAGCCGTAATCAACATTCGGAGAAGGATAAATCGGGCAAATCCAAATCACGTCTGCTCCGAGCTCCTTTATGTAATCAAGGCGGGACATAATTCCCCGCAAATCTCCAATTCCATCTCCATTGCTGTCCTGAAAGCTTCTCGGATAAACTTGATAGACCACCGCATCCTTCCACCAGTCTGTCTTCATCCCGCAATCCCCCTGTTTTATGTTCTATTCAAGCTGAGACGGATAAATTGTCATTCCGCCATCGACGAAGAGTGTGGTGCCGGTTACATAGCTCGCTTCCTCAGAAACAAGCCAAGCCGCTGCTGCTGCCACTTCTTCCGGCTTTCCGAAGGCATTCATTGGGATTTTTTTCAATTGTTTTTGTCTGCTCTCTTCCTTTTTCGTATCCACATTTGATTCTGTGGCAATGGTTCCGGGCGCTATTGCGTTGACGCGAATTCCTTTATCCGCATAATTGAGCGCCAGCGTTTCTGTCATCATCTTGATGCCGCCTTTCGACGTGGAATACTGAACATTGACGGGGCGCGGGATCTGCTGGTGAACGCTCGAAATATTCAGCACATTGCCTTTGATGTTGTTTTTCATCATGTGGCTAAGGGCTGCTTTTGCTCCCAGAAAGGTTCCGGTGATGTTGACATCAATGACTCTCTGCCAATCTTCAAGACTCATCTCATGCGGCATAGCCTCCGCGCCGTTAAAACCCGAGTTGTTCACCAGAACATCGAGCGTGCCGAAATGGTCTAAAGCGGTGTCCAAGAGCGCCTGAATTCCTTCTTCTTTTGACACGTCCGCCTCAACTGCGACGGCTTTCCCTCCGTTATGCTTAATGATGTCCACCGTTTCATCGGCTCCAGACGGGTCGCTGTGATAATTCACAACAACATTCATTTTCTCCTGCCCGAACCGTTCCGCAATGGCTTTCCCGATTCCTTTTGAAGAACCTGTCACGATCGCTGTTTTTCCGGTTAAATCTTTATACATAAACGATATCCTCCTCTGATTTTCCATTATGCAGTGGAAAATACCCCATTTTTCCGGGTTGAAAACAGCATAAAAAAGCAGAGAACCTGTATGTTCTCTGCCATTTTCTATCGAAAACGCTGCTCAGCAAGCTTCTTTTTAATATTCATCAGCCTGCGGTAAAAGAAAGCGGCGGACTCGTAACGTTCTTGCTGATTGAAATGTTCCGCTGTATCATGCAGCAGTTCTTCAGCATCGGCAAGAAGCTGGCGGGATTCCAGCAGGTCGAAGCATTCTTCAAGCACCTTCCAGTCGCCGCTGCCAAGATAAAGCTCATGAATGAGGCGGAATTTCGTCAAGTACATGTCATCTGCCCATTCAGCAGCGCTCTTGATCCCGCGGTCATATGCTTCTGCCGCTTTGTCGTATTTTGCCTGTTTACAGTAGATATGGGTCAGTGAAAAAACGGCTTGAACGACCTGCTGAAAGTTGTGCCTCTCAAAAATGACGGCGGCTGTTTTAATATAGCCCTCCGCTTCATTGAAATCTCCCAGACTGTACTTACAGTGTCCGACATTATAATGGGCAGCGGCGATCATATACGATTCTTCAAGCTGCCTCGCATGATCTAAGGCACTGCACAAGTGTATCAGCGCTTTTTCATAATGATAAACATCGGTCAAATTTCCGGCAATGATAAATTCACACTGCACGCGGCGGCGCCCGTACAGCTCATATTTCGTATAGATATCAAGCGCCTGGCTCGCATAATTCATGGAAAAATACGTTTGTTTGATGTGATAATACACTTCTGCAACCTTAAAAAGAAACTCAGCTTTTTCGATCTCATCCTCGACATACTCAAGCTTTTCCTCGGCATGTTTATAATGGTCAATCGCTAATATGAAATTTTTCTGTTTAAATTCGTACATCCCTCTGAAATAATAAAAGTAGTATTCCAATAAGCCTGTGAGTTTTTGCTGATTGCTTTCAATTTCGTTCAGCATATCAGAGAACGGAGGCTTGGTGTCGCTGTCTTTCACCGGCATCAGCTTATCCAGCATGATTCGATGCCGGAATTCCATCAAAGAAAAATATAAAAGCAAGTCCTGATTTTCTTCCATGTCTTCTAAATCGTATTCGATCTCCTGCTTTAACGCTTCTGCTTGATCTGCTTCAAATGCGCGAATGAGCTTGTACCATTCGTTTAGCTTTACTGCTACTTCCTCAGATGGAATCTTTGCTCTCATCTATCTGCCTCCTTCCTCCTGCTACTATTTATGTTATATTTTATCATAGCTGTTCTCTTTTAGAGAGAGTCAATCACTTAAAAGCGAAAACATTCAGCACATCATGAGAAAGTGAGACCGATATGAAATTATCCGCAAAAATATCCGTTATCTTATGTATTCTGTTTCTTCTTGATCTGTGTTTTAGTTATATACGAAACGAATGGCATTCTCAAAACGCCCTGCAGAATATGCCTGTCCCTTCGGATCTTCATCCGATTGTGAAACAGAACGCCGATGCTCTCAAGGCCGCAGCGGCGAAAAAAGGCATTAACGTTGTCATTACAGAAGGATTCAGGTCCTTTAAGGAACAAGACGAATTATATAAACAGGGGCGTACAAAAGAAGGGAATATTGTCACCTATGCAAGAGGAGGAGAATCGTATCATAACTATGGTTTCGCCATAGATTTCGCCCTGCAAAAAAAGGATGGCAGCATCATTTGGGACATAGAATATGACGGCAATCAAAACGGTCAATCAGATTGGGTGGAGGTTGTCGAGATTGCTAAGAAGCTCGGTTTTGAGTGGGGCGGCGACTGGAAACGATTCAAGGACTACCCCCACTTGCAGATGATTCCTGACTAGACACCCTCACAGCCTTTTCTTTTTCCTTATGTGCGCATCAATGTAGGAAGGATAAACAGGCTTATACACCAGCTTGTAATGCTGAACGCTGCCCGCTGTAAAATCAGGCTGCCATTCCAGCTTCACATCAAAAGCGGCTAAAAACGTTTCTCTCGCTTCTTGAGCTGAAACATCCGGCCTGTGATTGATTGATTCTAATTGTTCAGGATCAATATCCGGCGCCATAAAAGCATCTATCATTCCGGTTTCCGGATTGACAATGATTCGGGCAGCACCGAACCGCAGCGGCACTTCTTTATACCAGACAGAAAAATGATTGCGGATTCTCCCTCTTTCATCAATTAGGATGGGATTCACTTTGAAAAACTCAGCCGCTCTAGGATAAAGCGCATATAAAAACTGAAGCGCTGTCCTTTGGCATTCTTCTATTGAGCATTGGCGGGTGTTCCGCTGTTCCATAAAAGAGAGCGCTGCTTTTAACTTCCCTGTTGTTTTGTCCGTTTTTATTTTGATTGTGTTTTTATTTCTCGTTTCAAAATAACTCCCTATGCTTAAATCCTTCCGCTCCGGCGCAGTTCCTTCGCGCCACGTGCTTCCCATTTCTTCTCCAAAGTCCTTTTCACTGACTTTCTGCATATCAGGGGTGAAGCCCAGCATCGTATATATATCGATTTTTTCCGTGTTCTGAAGCGTCGGCAGGGGCGTCCCGTTTTCTATTCTTTCATCAGCGATATGCTGGTCGGGAACGATTTCGTCTACATCGGCGGGATAGCTGTATCCCGGCAGAATCGGTTCATACAGAAGCCTTGGTGCCTGTTCGCCATCTATGACATCGTACATCAGCCGCAAAGACATTGTATTTACGTAATGGGACACAACCTTCTCTTTTGCTACAAATTCCTTTGGAACTTCGGCTTTATGCCCTTCTCCGTAATATAAAAAATGGACAATCTGTCCGCTGCGTGTCATATCAATCAAAAAGCCTGAATTGGGAAGCGGAAGCCCCAGTTCCATTTTGGCATATATAAAACGGATGCGTTGCCCCCGTTCTTCCTTGCCCTGAAAATGAAATTTCATAAATGTGCCGGGATGGTTGGCAGCAGCAAATTGAAGAGCCTTCAGCTTCAGCTCGGCATCTGGGAGCTTTTTGTCTGCCTCGGAGCGCACGGTTGTTGAAAAGGTGAGCAAAGCGCCGTCATTTCCAAGTTCAACTGTAATGTGCTTTTCAGGATCTTTAGGGTCCTTCCAGATGAAGTACGCCTGCCCCTTTTTCTTTTGCTTTTGGTCGTAATCTTCTATCTCAAGCTCATAATGCGGCGGTACATTCCCGATTCCTTGCGCCTTCTTTTTCAGCTGTTTATTAACCAATGAAGTCATCCTTTCAAAAGAGTCTACGACAAAGAGAATCCTGTTTATTATATAAAAGGACCCTTCTTCATTTAAAGTGAAGAAAGGTCCTTTTATATTATTGTCTTTATTCTCTAATATTCTTTCTGTTACTTTCATCACACGTCATCTTATATATTTGTTGGCATTTGTATGGCCTTTTACTGTTTTACCAGACACTCATCACTGGCTCTCCTGTATGGGCTTCAATAAAACACGGATACACCGGCTTGTAGACGAGCCGGTAGCTGTTTCCTTCATCATCACGGTATTCCCTCTCCCAGCTAAGCTCAACTTTAAAATGCTTCCAGAAGATAGACTTCGCTTGTTCTGCTGAAATAGCCGGAACCGGATGAATGGTTTCCAGCTCCTTCGGGTCAATATCCGGTCCCATATAAGCGGTAATGCGGCCGGTCTGGCGGCTGACGCAGATTCTGGTCTGTCCAAACCGGAGCGGCACTCCATGACAGTGCGCTTCAAATGTAAAACCAGCGACTGCGTTATCTTCTTCATCCGGTTCGTCGTACCTGATCTTAAAATATTGATCGGCATTCGGAAATAAAGCAAACAGGAAGCGAATCGCAATTTTTTCACACTCTGCCTCAGTTACTGTCAACGGCCCTTTTTTCTCCATAAATGACATGACACTTTCGAGTTTTCCGGTATCTTTGTTATGGATGGTTTTCAGCACTTGATGAACCCGTCCTCTAAACCAGCTGTCCATGCTTTTATCCGCCGGCTCATATACAGGATCATCCGGATTCCGCCAAACAGTCCCGATTTTTCCGTCTCCCAAATCCGCTTCCCGCTCTTTGACAAACTCTTTTTCGATGCCGATCATGCTGCTTAGATCAACCTTTTCATAAATGTCTTCGAATAAAGGGAGAGGAAAGCTTTCACGCTCCCTGTCATCGTCATCAATTGCCCATTCTTCTAGAACCAAATCCGCGGGCACGGTGATGGCTCTGCATTCAGGCTCATACACCAAATGCGGCTGATCGTCCCCGTTTTTGTAAACAGAACGATTGAGAACTTCAAACAATAGGTTGAACTCCACATCCTTCTTGATAAAGGCAAGTGCCTCCTCATCATCAGCGATCCGCTTTGGTTTGATGATGCTGCCCGCTTTCCCGTAATAGCGGAAGTAAATGATCTCGCCTGATAAGGTGATATCCGCCATAAATCCGCTCATGGGAAGAGGAAGACCGTCCTCTATTTGAACATATGAAAATCTCACCTTATCATCGTATGTACGGCCATTTTCTTCACAGACAAAGTCAGTGAGCGCTCCGGGATAATGAGTCTCGACAAATTGGCGCATGATATTCTCTAATTGCTCTTCAGACAGCCTTTTTTTGCTCTCAGGCTCAATATCACGGGAAAGTGACGTAAGCTGCCCGTCCGGATCAAGTTCCACGATAATGCCGATGTGTTCATCGTGAGGATCTATCCAACAAAAATAGGTTCTTTTTTCATCATCGCCATAATCTTCAATTTCCAGTTTTAAGTGTTCCGGAACCCGGCCGATTTCCAGTGCTTTTTGTTTCATTTCCTCTTTGTTCAACAAGACGCCCCCTCTAACTAATCAAAAAGTAATAGTCTAAAATACACAAATTTCTGAGTTTACCAGTTTTACCAGAACATTTTTCACCAAAAATAGGATGATGAACCTATTCAATATAAAAGCCAATAATCTTAAAATTAAATCCGTTGTAACTTTTATAGGTCCATTTATAACAAAGAAGGGCGGAGTTTCCATAAAACCCGGTGAAAACCGTGAGAAAAGAACTGATTTTTTTGGTTATTTGATGCTAATCCATTCAAAAAGATCCATTTCTCAAAGACAAAAGACTCTCTTACCCAAAACCACTTGAGGAGGAAAAAGAATGTTCCAGAAAAAAACGCAAGCTGTTTTCCTAATTCTTCTGCTGATGATGTTTACAGCCGCTTGTTCCGGAAGCAAAACAAGCGCGGAGAAGAAAGAGTCAGAAACAGAAAAAAGCTCAGATATAGCTCAAGTCAAACTTAAAGATGTCTCTTATACACTGCCGTCTAAATATGATAAGTCCACTACAGATGGCCAGCTTGTGTTAAAAGTCAATGTCGCTGTGAAAAACACAGGGAAAGAGCCGCTGAATGTAGACAGTATGGATTTCACTTTGTACCAAGATGATACCAAAATGTCTGACACAGACCCTGAAGACTATAACGAAAAGCTGCGCAGCAGCACGATTAACGCTGATAAATCCGTTGAAGGAAGCCTTTTCTTTGTTGTAGATAAAGGCGAGAAATACGAGCTTAACTATACGCCGGAATCTTACGGTGATAAAAAGCCAAAATCAGTTACTTTCAAAATTAATGGTAAAGACAAAAAAATCCTTGCAACAGCCGATCAGCTACAAGACTCTGCAAAAGCATTATCGGCTTATGTTGACGTCCTTCTTTTCGGTAAAGACAACGCTGATTTCGAAAAAATCACCGGTGCCAACAAAAACGAAATTGTACATGATTTCAACGAATCAGCCAAAGACGGCTATCTCTCTGCTTCCGGCCTTTCAAGCACATACGCGGACAGCAAAGCGCTTGATAATATCGTAAACGGCATTAAAGCGGGATTAAGCAAAAACTCTTCCATCCAGGCGAAAACCACATCGCTCTCTAAAGACGAAGCAATTGTTGAAGCCACTATCAAACCTGTAGATGCGTCTTCGCTCTCAGACCGCATCGAAGACAGAGTAAAAGACTACTACAGCAAGAATGCTGGCGCGAGCTATGAGGATGCTGTGAAATACGCGCTTCAAGTATATCCTGAGGAATTCAAAAAGCTCGGACCGGCTTCATCTGAAAAAACGGTTGAAGTGAAAATGAAGAAGAACGACATCGACCAATGGCAGCTTGATATGGACGATTACAGAGCAGCAGAATTAGTCGAAGCATTCATCAAAGAATAAAACACCAAAAGGAAATAGCCACCGCTGCTATTTCCTTTTTTATGTAAAAATCCCGCTGATAAATTCCACTTCATCTTCGGTCAGTTCAATGTTCAAGGTTTTCAGGTTATCTTTCAATTGCTCTGGACGCTTAGCGCCTGGAATGATGGCGTCTATTGCCGGTCTCGTTAACAGCCACGCCAATGCGACATGTGCCGTCTCCGCTTGTTTTTCCTCCGCCACCGCTTTCAGCTTATCTACTTTTGTGAGGTTGTGAATAAACGTTTCTCCCTGAAATTGCGGCTTATCCTTTCTAAAGTCATCAAAGACCGTATCTTTCGTGAATTTTCCTGTCAGCAGTCCGGACGCGAGCGGAAAATAAGGAATAAAGGATATGCCGTGTTTTTCACAGTATGGAAGAATCTCCCTCTCGGCATCACGCTGAATGAGAGAGTATTCTGCCTGGAAGACCTCCAAATAGCCGTCTGCATTAAATTCCTGCAATTGCTGATCATTGAGGTTTGAAGCGCCGATCGCTTTGATTTTCCCCTCATCCTTCAGCTCCTTCAGCGTGCCTGCCACCTCAGCAAGAGGGGTTTTGCCATCAGGGAAATGAACATAATACAAATCAATGTAATCTGTTTTCAAGCGCTTCAGACTCTTTTCCACCTCGCCGCGAAGAAACTCCCGGCTGTTGTCTAATTCAATGCTGCCATTCACTTCTTTATGGGCCCCTTTGGTGGCAATCATGAGCTCATTCCGTGCGCCGCGTTCCTGCACAACTTCGCCGATTAATTCTTCAGAACGCCCCAGTCCGTATATAAAGGCGGTATCAATAAAATTCACGCCGCCATCCAATGCCGTTCTCACCAAATCCTTCCCTGTTTCATCATTCAGGTTCGGAAATAGATTATGTCCGCCGACCGCATTCGCGCCGAATCCGATCCGCTTCACCCGCAGCTTCGTTTTGCCAAGAGTACGTGTTTGATCCATTGTTTCTTCTCCTTCGAAACAAATTTTGATGAAAAATAGTGCAGGGTCACTTTCTGTATTAGATATCCTTTTTCTATTTTCCTCCTTTTATCAGGATATACAAAAAGGAGAAAGTGTATTTCTCCTTTTGCAAGTTTATTTTGGCAGAACCCATTTATCCTTCAAGAAGCAGGCTCTGGCCAGTAAAAAGAATATGGCGATGAGCACGGCGATGGTTCCTGATGTATACAAAATGGCAGCCGGGTCAATCATCCCGAATAAAAGCTGTTTGAATAAAGCGTGCAGGTTCAGAAATGGGATGAAAAAGTATGATAAATCAAATTGGTTCGGTGCCTTGCTGAGGATGAAAAACATCGGGAACACAGGCAGAAAGACGACAAGAGACATATAGCTTTGCGCTTCTTTTACCGAGCTGGAAATGATGCTGATGAAAAGCTCCATCGCAGAGATCAGCAATGCAGAAAGCACGATGATTAAGGCGGAAGCGCCGAGCACAACCCACATATGATCTCCCAACTGGAAGGCGGTCCTTAAATTTTCGGTAAATAACACGGTGGACAAAATCAAAAACATCAAAGCCAATACGCCTGAAGCAATTCCAAAAGTGGAAACCGCAAGCCACTTGCCGACCAGCACTTTGTTTCGGCTGACCGGCGTCAACAGCAGTGCTTCGATTGATTTCCTGTCCTTTTCCCCAGCCATGATATCAAGAGCAATCGGCATTGCGCCCGAAACAATGGATGTCAGGATCAGCATGGGCAAAATGGCAGAAATCATAATAGCCGAAGCCCCTTTCTCCTCGTCCCCTTCCTTTTGCTGAATCATAAACGGCTGGATTACCGATTGATCAATATGCTTATTTGTTAAACGGTCTTGGACAATTTCATTTTTGTACTGATCTAAGGCAGATTGCACAAGCTGCATGGCATTTGACGAGCCTTGATCGATTGAATTGCCGTAAACATCGATTTTAAAAGGCGTCATGCTGTTGACATATGAGTCGAACTCTTTCGGGACGTTCAGGTACACATCTGCTTTTCCGTCATCAACCGCCTCTTCAGGATTTGTAAATGTTTTTACACTGATCTCGTTAATCACATTGAACTTGCTTTCCAGTGCGGACGGCAGAGAATGGCCGACAGCCAGTGTGTATTGCTCCCCTTTGTCGGACAGCATGCTTTCATAAAAGAATACAAGCCCAAGCATTGTAATCATTGGAACTAAAATCGTGAGTAATATCGTTTTTCTATCGCGCAGCGCGTCGATCATTTCTTTTTTATAAATATGGCTCAGCATTTAAGAAATCCCCCTGACAAGCTTAGACATAAAGATGTAATTCAAATCGTTGCTCCGCTCGCTCTCGTATAATGATTCAAGCGCTCCCCGGTAAATCACCTCTCCGCTGTGAATCATGATGACACTGTCACAGAGCGCCTGCACTTCCTCCATAATGTGGCTGGAAAATAGAATGGTTTTTTGTTCTCTTTTCAGCTGCTGGATAAATTCGCGGAAGATGTTGCTTGATGTAATATCAAGTCCTGTTGTCGGCTCATCAAATAAAATGATGTCCGGATCGTGAATCAGCGCTCTAGCAATGGCGACTTTCTGCCTCATCCCTTTAGAAAACCCACCCACTCTCCTGTTCATATAATCACGCATACCGAACCGTTTCGATAAATCTTCTATTCTTGCTTTGATTTCGTGGCGGTTTAACCCGTACAGCCGGCCGAAATATTGTAAATTTTCTTTAGCGGTCATCCGGTCGTAAAGTCCGGTTTCTCCTCCGAATAAGACGCCGATTCTTTTTTTGACCTCGGCGGGCTGCTTGACCGTGTCAAAGCCGGCTACAGTGATAGCACCCTGTGATGGTTCAAGCAAGGCAGCAATCATTCTCAGCATCGTGGTTTTGCCGGCACCGTTTTCTCCGAGAATGCCGACGACTTCTCCTTTTTGAATGGTTAAGCTTACATCTCGCACCGCTTTGACTACTTTTTTCTTATCATGAAACCTGCGGCTGCAATCGGTCAGTGTAATCATGTCACAATCTCCCTTTTCGTTATTTCTAGTAATGACTATATACGAATTGCTGGATTTGTTGGATAAAGTTGTCGCGAAGAGTTCTTTTTATGTCGCGAAATGGGATAAAATAAAGATGATTCTATGTAACTAGGGGAATGATAATGGTAAAAGTCGGACTTGTCGATGATTATCGAGTAGATTTAGAGAAACTGGAAGCGATCGTGTCCAGAATACAGGATATCGAATTAGTCTTTTCGACCGATTCAGCGAAGGAAGCCTACAGGCGGGTGAAGAACGGAGACATTGATTTGCTGCTTGCCGATATCGAGATGCCTCACATGTCTGGCTACGAGCTTGCTGATTTGATCAGGTCCCACTCGCTTGATGTGGATGTGATTTTCGTTACCGGCAACGGCGGCTATGCAGTCCACGCCTTTGACCTGAACGTCCATGATTATATTATGAAGCCGTACCATGCCGACCGGCTGAAGGCTTCTTTCGACCGTTATGTGAAAAAGAAAACGGAAACGAGTTTGAATGGACGGATATTAATTAAGCAAAAATCTGAAATGCACGTCCTGCAAAAGAAAGATATCATCTTCGCAGAACGGACGGGACGTTCGACGACGATTGTGACAACCGCCGAAGAGGTGCAGACGTATCAAACATTAAATGATATTAAAGGTGACCTGCCTGAGAAAGATTTTCTCCGTTCACACCGTTCCTTTATTATCAACATCCATTACATAAAGCATTTTTCCGCTTATACAAAGCATTCGTTTACGGTTGCTTTTGAGGGAACGCCTAAAAAAGCGATGATCACCAAGCAGCAGCTTGATTATTTTCAAAACTACTATTTTTGAGGAGTTCGGAACGTGATTACCTTTTTTCAATGTCTTTGCTTGTTTATTTTTAGTTTCATATTTTATCAGGGGGCTGCTGCTCTTTCACTCAGTACAGCCGTCTCTTTGCTTGCGGCTGCTTTAGGCACAGCTGCAGCAGGCTTGTACCTCTGGAAAACGAAGCGGGTGTGGGATCGCTGTTCCCCTCAGCTCTGTATGTGGATCGCTGTCATTCAAGTGATGTCAGCGGCGGTGCTGATTGGCGCTTCTATACTGCCGGCATTGTTTGTGATCGTGATATTTACAGCATGTGAAGGGCTTCGTATCGGACAGTCTGCCTTGCAGGCAAGGCTTTCTGATCAAATTGATAAGCTGGTGAAAGCTGAACAGCACGCCAATCACATGCTGATGGATGTCAGAAGCCGAAATCACGACACAATGAAGCATATGACAGCGATCCGTGCAGCGCAGTCCAAGGCAGATACACAAGCATATATCCAAAACTGTACGGATCTGTATAGTCAATATGACCGTTTTTTAAAGGGAGAGAATGCGTACGTTGCAGGGGTGCTTTATGATTTTCTTGAAAAAGCACGTGCTTCAGGTGTGAAGGTTGCGCTGAATATGCATACCCCGCTTTCCTCACTTCCGTTTTCACCCGCTGACCAGGTCAGCTTGGTCGGCAACCTATTGGAAAATGCGCTAGACAGTGCAGCGGAGGCCCGAGAAAAAGGGGAGATTAAACTGGAAACCTCGCTGCGCAGCGGGCTTTATGTGCTGATTTGTGAAAACAGCACGCCCGGCATGGACCCAAAAGTGCTCGACACACTGTATCAATCATTTGGCCGTTCAACGAAAAGCGGCGGCGATCATGAAGGCATGGGCACATATATCATTCAAAAACTGGTAAAAAGCGCTTCTGGCAGACTGGATTTCACCTATCGCCATCCTGTCTTCCGGTTAGAAATCAAAATTCCGTTCCAGAAATAAAAAAACCTTGAAAAGCCCGGCTTTTCAAGGTTTTTTTCATTATGAGGATAACGCTTGCGCAAAGCGATCCGCTTCGTCTTGCAGCGTGCTTTCAATTTCTTTGTAGCGGCTGGAAATGGTAGATGCGCTTACGCCGTATTTTTTCGCCAGTTTAGCTTGAGAAACGGACGCGCCGTTAAGAGAAATCGCATTTACATAATATTCAACTGCCGCCGCAAAAGCTTCCGGTTTTCTGATGACAGGTGATTTTTTCTCGCAGAATGTTTTCCAGATATCAATGACAGCCGGAATCAATTCAGTCGGATACTCATCTCCGCTCATGCCTTCTTCGATAGCCGCAGCTGTTTCTTTCTCCATGTCGTTTGCCCACTCAACGCTGCTCTCTTCCGCTGCCTCTGCTTGCGGCTCTTCCTCTTTCTCCGCTAACAGCGCGAACAGAACGTTGTTGAATTCTTGTTTCATGAAATCCTCCGGCGTTTTGCCGTTCTTCACAGCGGCATCCGCATATTTCTTCACCTTGCTGATCAGCGCTTCGGTTCTCTTCACCGGAAAGATCGTGAACTGCATGAAGAATTCTGCTTTTTCCGCTTCATGGATCGGATAGCCGAGAATCAGGCTTCCCACTGGCGGAAGGTCTTGGTTATTTTTATCCATTTCCACTTCGAATTGTTTTGTCGTAATCACATCCTCAAAGTGAATGACACCTTCTTTCAGGTCTTGCAGCAGCAATAACGCAGGTGTCATGCTCTTCCATGATTCAACGATCTCACGCGTTTTCGGACGAGTGATCGAATCGCCTTTTTTCTGAAGGTAATCTTCGAAAATGGTCTTTTCACCAGCAAGAGGGTGGAAGAAGATTCCCCAGATCCCTAAGTTAAATACGCTGATGTCTTTCGTCTGTCTGTCCATAGCTGAAAGAAAATCATGCTGATTGATAAATCCTGACATGCTTTCTCTATGTACGGTGAAGGCAAACTCCACTAAGTCTTCCTGAATTTGTTTTGCTTCTTTTGCCGCTAGTTCTGTCGGGAAGTCGACAACTTTACTTCCGCAGCATTTTTTATATTTCTTGCCGCTGCCGCACGGGCAAGGGGCATTTCGTTTCACTTTTCCCACAATAAACCCTCCGAATTCTGTTGTAACTTTTCTATTTTAACAAAAATAACTTCTGAGGGCTTGGTTTCGGGCTAAAAAAGAATTTGGTAATATGAAAAGCCGGCTGGCGATGTTAATTTACCTATGACATTTTAACTAGATTTTGTGATTTATGACTTTTAACCGATTCCCGCTTAAGGCTCTTCTTTTTTACAATCATTAGGAATGTTGGAACCAGCTGGTTTTATGCTGCGCGCCTGCGCTCTCATACTTGATGTGATCATCGCAGCCGCAGTGATTTTGGCATCCGGATTTACGTTGGGGGACGGGTCCGCCGGCGTCATTGTTGCCGCCATTTTGATGCTGCTTGTGTATCCTTTGCTGATGCCGCTGACAAATTGGAAGGGTACATTCGGAAAAAAAATCATCGGGCTGCAAATTGTGAGGGACGAAACATGCGAGAAAATCACCCTCCCACAGGCCATTGCCCGTTACATAATCGCGTGGGTGCATGTATTCTCCCGCCTGATCTATTTGACAGCCGCCTTTACGAAGAAAAAACAAGCCGTTCATGATATGGCGGCGAAAACGGTTGTGCTGAAAGCAGAATAACCTTGAAGAATAGACATTCTTCAAGGTTATGTTTCTCATTAGTTCGTATTTTGGCCACCGCCGTTCAGTCCTTCTTTAATCAGGCTGTTGACTTGGCTGCTGTATAGAAGGCCGATGTGGCCAACACCATGAATTTGAACGTTTTTAGCACCGTCTAATCTTGATAAATAATTCATGACAATCATATCGGCACTGCTGTAAATGGATGTGTACAAAATCTTTTGATTAGGATCTGTTCCCGGCAGCGCCTTGCCTGTCGTCAAACGATTCGCGCCGCCAAGCGTTACGACGTTTTCAATTTTGTTTCCGCCGTCCAGATTTTTTATGTAATAAAGTGAGTTCGCGCCCCCCATGCTGTGAGCGACAATATCCACTTTTTGCGCACCTGTTTCGTCCAACACCTTTTGCACAAAACGTGATAATACAGGGCCATTGTTATAATTCGTGCCTGTCTTGTCCCAAAAATCAACTGCATACAGCTTGCTCCGTGACCAGCCTTGAGAGACGAGATAACTCTTAATACCCGCAAAATTGAATGATGCTCCTCCAATACCGTGTACCATAACAACCGGATTGTGTTCAGCGGCCTTTGCTGACGGCTGCACCGCAAACAGCGATGTAACAGACAGTACCAAAATTGTTACAAGTGCAATGAACTTACTTTTTACAAATTTCATAAAATCCTCCTTTTTTTGTAACAAATTCTTCAATTATATTACGTTACCAAATTAATTAGGTAAAGGGTAATTTCACCTTATTTTTAAAGAGATTTTAAGGTTCGGAGGGATACCTTTTTTCCTATTTTTGTTTTTAAAATGAATATATTGACAATATTCTCGCCGCTGAGTTCAATATGACCATCATTTTCGGTGCTGTCTCGATTTGTTTCTGTTCATTGTTAGATTGTTAAGCAGTGAGTATCACGTCGTCTTTACTAAAGGTCATTCAATTTTTGCACTTACTTCCAATCAATAGTTCTGGCATTATTTTCCTACGAAAATGAAGAAAGGTTTGAACTTCGCAGTGAATTTACTAAAGAGTTTTGTGTTTGGAGTATTAGGGGCATTATTCATGTCAATTGTTAGAGAACATTTTTCTTTCACTGTGACATTAACAGTTTTAGTTGTTGTTATTACAGTTGCATTCTTTCTTGATGGTGTGTGGAAAAGGCATAAAAAAAAGAGAGAAGAGGAGTAATCCTTTTCTCTCTTTTTTATTTGGTTTGATTTTCGTCTTTGGGTTTAGTGAATTTCGTGGAATAGCCAGCGAATAATAAAAAGATAATGGCAAGAAGATAAGCTAAGATGCCTTGGTGAAATACGTATATTGAAATGACGTGAGATACTGCGGCAAGAAGAATGAGGATCATTGTGTATCTATTGAATCGCAAATGAGGGAGACCTCCCTTATCGGTTTCTTAGATCATTTTACCATTTGCAAATTCAAAGATAAAGATAGCCAAAAGCACCCAGAGTCCCTTCAATTTTTGTTTTTCATACAGTCAATTTCTCTTGACAACTGATGGTTGAATCATGATAATAGACCAGTCACTATATTTTTGATTGCAATTCAGTGAGGTGGGAATGTTATGAGTTATGGAGATTCCCGTGAGAAAATCCTTTCGGCAGCTACCCGGCTTTTTCAGCTGCAAGGTTATTACGGCACGGGGCTGAGCCAGATTATAAAGGAAAGCGGCGCGCCTAAAGGCTCTCTTTATTACCACTTTCCGGGCGGTAAAGAACAGCTGGCGATCGAAGCGGTGAATGAGATGAAGGATTATATCCGCCAGAAAATCGCGGACTGCATGGAAGCGTACACCGATCCGGCGGAAGGCATTCAAGCCTTTTTGAAGGAGTTATCGTGCCAATTTTCATGTACGGAAGACATAGAAGGCTTGCCTGTCGGTTTGCTTGCGGCTGAGACGTCATTGAAAAGCGAACCATTGAGGGATGCCTGTCATGAAGCCTACAAAGAGTGGGCCCTTGTGTATGAGGAAAAACTGCGGCAGGCAGGCTTTAGCGAAAGCCATGCTAAGGAAGCCAGCACCGTGATTAACGCGATGATTGAAGGCGGTATTCTTCTATCTTTGACGGCAAAAAACAGCACACCGCTCCTTCATATCTCCAACCGCATTCCTGCCCTGCTGAAGAGATAAAAAAAGACATACTTATACAAGCTGAATGAATACATTCAGCTGACAGAGAGGGGAAATGATTTTGGAAACAGCAGCTAAAGCATCTCCGCAATACAAAGTGATGCCGATTATGATTTCCTTGCTGTTGGCCGGTTTTATCGGCATGTTCAGTGAAACGGCACTGAATATCGCGTTAACCGATCTTATGAAGGAATTGAACATTACAGCGTCAACTGTTCAATGGTTGACGACAGGCTACCTGCTTGTACTTGGTATCCTCGTTCCTGTATCTGGCCTGCTATTGCAGTGGTTCACAACAAGACAGCTTTTTACCGTGTCACTTATCTTTTCAATTGCAGGCACCTTGATCGCGGCGCTTGCGCCGAGCTTTCCGTTTTTATTAGCGGCTAGAATCGTTCAGGCTATTGGAACGGGGCTTTTACTGCCGCTGATGTTTAACACGATTTTGGTGATTTTTCCGCCGCATAAACGAGGCGCGGCGATGGGAACGATCGGGCTTGTCATTATGTTTGCGCCAGCCATCGGCCCGACTTTTTCCGGATTGGTTCTGGAGCACCTCAACTGGCACTGGATTTTCTGGATCTCTCTTCCGTTCCTTGTGCTTGCACTTGTTTACGGTATGGCATACATGCAAAATGTATCTGAGATTACAAAGCCGAAAATTGATGTTTTGTCTATCATCCTGTCGACGATTGGTTTCGGCGGCATTGTGTTTGGATTCAGCAACGCTGGTGAAGGCTCCGGCGGATGGTCCAGCCCGACTGTTATCGTCTCACTGATTGTCGGCGTTGTCGGTCTTATCCTATTTTCAATCCGCCAGCTAACGATGAAGCAGCCGATGATGAACCTCCGTGCATTCAAATACCCGATGTTTATTTTGGGCGTGCTCATGGTGTTCATTTGCATGATGGTCATCCTGTCGTCTATGCTGCTTCTGCCGATGTATCTGCAAGGCGGCTTAGTCCTGACGGCATTTGCTGCTGGTCTCATTCTCTTGCCGGGCGGCATTTTAAACGGTTTAATGTCCCCTGTTACAGGCCGTCTGTTCGACAAATACGGACCGAAATGGCTTGTCATTCCGGGATTTGTGATTGTCACTGTTGTCCTTTGGCTCTTCTCGAACGTCACTACAACTTCAACGGCTGTGATGATTATCATCTTGCACACCTGCTTGATGATCGGGATCTCTATGATTATGATGCCTGCGCAGACAAATGGTTTAAACCAGCTTCCGCGCGAGTTTTATCCAGACGGCACCGCCATCATGAACACGCTCCAGCAAATGGCGGGCGCTATCGGAACAGCGGTTGCGGTCAGCATTATGGCTGCGGGCCAGCATGATTATATGAACACAGCCAAAAATCCTGCCGATCCGGCAGTCATCCCGCAGGCTTTGACAGCGGGCGTACAGCATGCGTTTGTGTTCGCGATGATTGTGGCGATTATCGGTTTAATTGGCGCTTTCTTTTTGAAGCGGGTTAAGGTTGATCATTAATATGAAAAAGCCCCTGATCTCAAGGTCAGGGGCTTTTGTATGTTTACATGTGCCGCAATCAGCGCGCGGAGAAAACCGCTGCGATTTTATCAATCGCATGACGCAATTCATCCTTCGTGTTGTAAAAGTGGGGAGCCAGACGGATGACAGTGTCCCGCGGCGCGCAAATCACTTTTTTCTTCTTCAGCAGCGCCGCCGTTTCCGATGCCCGCTCATCCCGGATCGCAACCATTCCGGGATGATGCCCCGCTTGTGCCGCCGCCAGCTTCAGGCCTTTTTCAGCAGCATATCGACAGGCATCGGCACAGATCGTTTTCACATGATCCCGGATATGAGAAACCCCGATATGATTCAGCAGTGATAAAGCCGATGCCGCTGCGTATACACTGATAAAAGCAGGGGTGCCTGTTTGAAAACGCCGCGCACCTGTCGCATAAGCCTCATCAAATCCGTTCTCTCTGCCGAACCAAGCTGATGCTTTCGGCTTAAGCGCATCCGCCAGCTCCTTTCTCACATAAAGAAACGCCATTCCCGGTATACCAAGCAAATACTTCCGCGTGCCTGCCGCCAGCATATCTACTCCCCACTCCTTCACATCAATGGGAATGTGCCCCGCTGATTGATAAGCATCCACAAATAACAAAGAACCCTTTCTCTTTGAAATCGCAGCGATCGCTTTTACATCCTGAACAAAGCCGTCACGATAATGAACGTGCGGAACACACGTCAGCACTGTTTCATCGGTAATATGTGTTTCATATTGTTCGAGAGGCAGTCCCCCGTCTAATGACGGAATGACAGATACGGTATAATCGGATTGTGACTGCCAAACATGGGACACCGCCGGAAAGTCCATCTCCGTATACACAACATGCTTCTTTTCAAAAACAGATAAAGAGGCTGCGACAGAGACCAGCGCATCGGAAACTGACGGCACAATCGCAATTTCATCCGGTTCAGCCCCTATCAGCTTTGCAAACTCGTTCCTCGCACTCTCTGTTTTTTCGACCGCTTCATTCCAGTTTGTCCCCATATGGAGCAGGCTGTCATGATAGTCGTTGATCGCCCTTGACACCGGCTCTGCCAACGCGCTCTGAGAACAGCTGGCAAGCATCGTATGTGTCTGCACGGTTGGGAACAACTGACGATACTGCTGCGGTAAATGTTCCATTGGCGATTCACTCCTTTTCATTATTTTGAGGAAAAACCTAAAAATAAACAATAAAATAAAAGGAAAAAGGAGATGGGAAGATGAGAAAAAAAGTGCTGATCACAGGCTTTGACCCTTTTGACAAAGAAACCGTCAATCCATCATGGGAAGCGGCGAAACGGCTGAATGGCTTTGAAACAGATGAAGCAATCATCACAGCAGAACAAATTCCGACTGTTTTTAAAACCGCTCTGGACACTCTGCGGCAAGCCATTCAGAAGCATCAGCCGGATGTCGTGATCTGTGTCGGCCAAGCCGGCGGGCGAATGCAAATCACGCCCGAACGGGTGGCGATCAATCTTACAGACGCGCGCATCCCCGATAATGAAGGACATCAGCCGATTGATGAAGAGATTTCTCCAGGCGGGCCCGCCGCTTACTGGACCGGGCTTCCCGTGAAACGCATGACTGCGAAAATGAAGGAAAACGGCATTCCAGCCGCTGTCTCTTATACAGCAGGCACATTTGTATGCAATTATTTGTTCTACGGATTAATGGATCACATTAGCCGGACATCCCCGCACATACGCGGCGGGTTTATTCATATCCCCTTCATTCCGGAGCAGACCATCGACAAAACAGCGCCGAGCCTCAGCTTGGACACGATGGTCCGGGCATTGAGGATCGCCGCTGTTACGGCCGCACAATACGAGCAAGATTTGAAGTCACCCGGCGGGACGCTGCACTAAGCGGCCGCCGTTTCGCTCGTCAGCCTCTTTTTGTAGACAAACGCCGATAGGGTGACACTCACTTCAAACAAGACAAACAGAGGGATCATAACGAGAAAATCAGAAATGAAATCAGGCGGTGTAATCAATACGGACACGACAATCAGCAAAAAATAGGACAACTTTCTCGCTTTGGCCAGCCTGTAGGGATTTAAGATGCCCAGCCTTGTTAAAAACATCACCACTAAAGGCATTTCAAACAGAAAGCCAAACGGCAGGCTCAAATTCACCATAAACCTGAAATAGCGGTCCGCCGTAAACATTGTTTCAAAATGCCCGGAAGACAAATGAGTCAAAAAACTGAGTACGATCGGAAATAAGACAAAGTATCCAAAAGAGATGCCCGCCAAAAATAACGCAAATAACCCGGGTATGTACATGACCGTCACCTTGCGCTCCGTTTTCGTCAGCGCCGGGGCTACGAAACGCCATAGCTGGTAAGCGGCAACAGGGATGGAAGCCGCAATGGCACAAATACCGGCAAGCATCATATACACCCAGAGAATTTCACTCGGTCCAAGCACAGCCAGCTTCCCATCCAAATCTCGAATCAGCCAGTCATAAATATCCTGCACAAACAAAAAAGCCGTGATAAGAAATAGAAGAAAGACCGCGAGTGTCACGATAATCCGGCGGCGAAGCTCTTCTAAATGCCCGATCAGATGGGTTTCTTTTTTATCCATTCAAAAAAGCCCTCCTTTTCATAAAAAAAGAGGCAGACCCGGTGTCTGCCTCATCAGCACTCAGCCCGCGTTTTTGTCCTGCTTTACCGCTGTCAGCTCAGCTGATTTTTCATCTTTTTCATCACCAGACACAAGTGATTTTGTGGCGCTTTTAAATTCCAGCAGTGTCCGTCCGGCGGCACGTCCGATTTCCGGCAGCTTTGAAGGGCCAAAAATAATGAGGGCGATGACAAAGATCAGAATCAAGCCCGGTATTCCAATGTTTGAAAACATACTTTCCACTCCTTAATTCGTGATTTTTGCCCGTTTCTTAATCATTTGTTTTTCGTGGGCTTTGTTGTGTGCAAAAAAACGATCCTCTTCGACTTCATCGGATTGCTTCACCCCGCCTTGGACTGTCGTGGAGGATACCTTTTTCAATCCAGTTTGGTCCTTTTGATAAACGAATGAAGCCCTAGTTGAAATGGCTGCGTCAGGCTCTGTCACAAACGGTATTACCCGATAATCGGCTTTCCACTGGTGAGGCGTCACGGTACAGCGGACATATCCGCGATAGTCGTTAAAAAACTTAATGTGCGGATTTTCTTTTAAAATTTTGTCTGTGTCCGCCCGTTTATCCGCGCCGTTCCCTCCAGAGGTGATCGAAGTTCCGACAAACTCAGCCCCGAAAATCTTTGAACTTGTCTTCTCAAAGTCGACGTGCAGATTTGATGCCCAGCTTGCATGTACATCACCTGTCAGCACAACAACATTATTCAGATTTTTACTTTTAATGAAATTGATGACCCGCTCGCGCTGAGCCGGATAGCCGTCCCACGAATCCATGCTGTAGATCGGGCTAGCGCTTGTTCCAAAGTTCCACTTCGCAAAGAAAATCTGCTGCGGCAGCACATTCCAGTAAGCGTTTGAGTTGCTCAAATTGTTGAAGAGCCACTGCTCCTGTTCTTTTCCTAACAAAGTCCGATTCGGATTGAGCGATTCATCGGAAGGAGGCTTATTGCCGTCATTATTGGCCTGGTCATCTCTATACTGGCGGGTATCAAGAACATTGAAGGACGCCAGGTTTCCGTACGTAAAATGACGGTACAGCTGCATATCCGGACCGTTCGGCAGAGAGGAGATGCGGAGCGGCATATGTTCATAGTACGCCTGATACGCAGCCGCGCGGCGGAGCACGAATGCTTCAACCGACTGTCCTTTTTCCGGGATTTTATTGGCATAGTTGTTTTCGACTTCATGGTCATCCCATGTCACAACCCAAGGGAACGCCGCATGTGCAGCTTTTAAATTGGCATCAGAACGATATTGGGCATGGCGGTTCCGATAGTCTTGCAGCGTTATGATTTCTGCGCTGCTGTGCGTGCGGACATTGCCTGTTTTTGAAACATATTCATTTGGACCGTATTCATAGATGTAGTCACCGAGATGGAAGACAAGATCAAGCTTTTCCTTCGCCATATGCTTGTAGGCCGTATAATATCCATGCTCATATTGCTGGCAGGAAGCGAACGCAAAGGTCATTTTCGGCACATTCGCGCCAGGGGCGGGCAATGTTTTTGTTTTTCCGACAGGGCTTAGTTCATGTCCGGTTTTGAAACGATAATAGTACACTTTATTTGGCTCAAGCCCGTCCGCTTCTATGTGAACAGAGTGGGCGAGACTCGGTTTGGCCATCTGGGTGCCCTTTCTCACGATCTTGCGGAAATGCTCATCCTTTGCGACCTCCCATTTGACTGGGATCGCCTGCTTCGGCATTCCCCCGCCGTTCAGCGGATCTGGCGCAAGACGCGTCCAGAGCACGACACTGTCAGAAAGCGGATCTCCAGACGCGACCCCTAGCGTAAACGGATAGCTAGAGAACTTAGGCGCAGCATTGACTTCAAATGCACCAACTGACTGAGCAATCGTTAATCCAAGAGAAAGCCCTGCAATCTTCCCCGCTCCTTGAATAAATTTGCGGCGGTCAAACGTATTGTTTTGAAAGCTTTCCTCTTTCAACTTCTGTACCCATTCATCAAAACGACTGTCGTATGCCATTCAAGATCCCCTCTCTTCTCATTGATCGCCTCCATTATAGGAGATCATTGTTAAATGGATGTGAAGAAGTGTGAACCGATTGTAAGCGCTGAACTACAGAAACAGGTCTTCACTCACAAGCCTGCCGCTGAAACTTGCCGAAAGCTGGCTAAATGGCGCGTTTTCCGCATATCCTGTCGTTTGCAAGCCGCCCATTCGGACTATTTTTCTTCACATGATCTTAAAAAAACAAAAACACCGAGCCATTTCGCAGAATGACTCAGTGCCGCACCAGTTATTTTGAAAATAATCTGCTGAAGAAGCCCTTCTTTTTCGGCTTTTCAGCAGGTGGCTCTTGTTCTCTTACAATCCCTTTTTTCTTCGCTTCTTTCAGCCAAAATGGAAATTCAGTAAGCAAAGCGTCATAAAGCTCGTCATCAGAAATACGGTCGATCTCTTCGATACGCAGGAAGCTCGAATTATCAACGACACGTCCTTCTAACGTATCCAGTTTATTGAGAAAATCGAAGTTTCCGTTTCCGATGCCGACAAACTGCCAAAACACCGGCTTGTCAGAAGAGGCTTCAATAATTGATTTGATCGACTTTTTACAGCCTCCATCATTAATAAAAACGATGAAAGCGGGAGAAGAACTGGGTTCCTCTGCAATATATTTGCGCAGCACGTCCTTCATGACCGGCGGCTCATCATTTCTGCCGAATTTATGCAAGCGGTCATTATTCAAAATTTCTCGATTGACATAGCCCGAAAAATCTTTTTCAGAAACTGGCTTTAATCGGGAGAATTCGTTATCATACACCCATACATCCAGTAAGCCGTTATCATCAAATTGATCGGCCACCGCCAAAATCCGTTCCACCACGTTTTGAACCGTTCCGTTTTTATAGAGCGTTCTCATTGAACCCGTAATATCAAGCACAAGTCCGACACGAGCCGTCACCTTCGTTAATTGCTTTTTCTCCAGTACGATCTTTACGCTTTTCTTTTGCAGGTCTATTGTTGCCATTCTGTCATCTCCGTTTTTTTCTTTGATTATCTCACAGGAATATTTTCCATTGTATATCTTTTCAAAAAAAAGCACCGTTCAATTTGAACGGCGCCCTGTCTCTAAAATGTGTTATATACATTTTCACACGTTTCCCCAGTCGGCTGGTAAAAGCAATGTGACTTGTATCTGGCTACAAATGGCTGATTATACCACTGGGGCGGACAGTCCCCCTCCGGCCTGAAGTACCACAAACTAAATTTTGCAGGCCAGATCCTTTCGCCATTAATCGACCGGCGTGCAAGGCTTTTCTCGCTCTCCCGTGCCCTTTGATAAAAATATCCATGAGTCACCGCCTCAAACGCGTGCGGCTGAAAAATCATCTGCCTGATGGTGCGGAGGCCTTTAAAATCTGAACAATTCGCCCTTAGCCGATTAATTCCCACGTTGCCAACAAGCAGCATCCCCTGCTTGCCTTCGCCTTCCGCTTCAGCTCTGAGCAGCCTTGCCAGCAAATCGACATCTTCACTCGTTGCTCTCACGACCGCCATCACGTCACCTCCCCTTGATCTCCTTTCATCATATTGCAATACTTCAAAAGTGATGACGGAGGACAGGAGAAGTTTTTAATTTATTCATGCGGATTTGCGACAAAGCCTAAAAACAAAAGACTTGTTGTTTGCTCATCAGTGATGGCAAAGAAAAATGGGCGGTTGGCCGTCAAGGTAACGTCTGGCGCCAGTCCGGCCTCAACAATTTCCGCTGACGAGGCAGCCGCAGCCTCGGTGCCAGATTCATTCACCTTGATAAATGTATGGTGATTCACATCGTCGATTGAAACACCCCGGCCTTCAGTAAACATTCTGGAAAAGTCAGCATCGGAAAAGACGGAAATCAGCCCCATATCACGAAGAGCGTATTTTACGTTATACCTCCCTTTCAATGTAAAACGGGGCATACTCAGCTTTACTGTTTTTGGCTGAAATTCGCGGTCCCATGCTTTTATGTTTTGATTGGTGAAGAGAGACATGAAAGAAGCCGGCGTTTTCTTCGGCAGAAATAAAGTAAACGAAAGTTGTTGATCTTCGTATGGCAGCTTGACTGCTTGGAACAGATCATTTTCTAAGTAAGCGAGGCGTGCAGTCTGCTTCATCATCAGCAGTTTTTTGGCCGATCCGTCTGGCAGAAAAAAATGCTCCTCAGCGCTCACATTCGGGTCAAACGGCAGCGCCCACTTTGCTTGAAAATAGACGGCGTTTATCAAAACCAAAACAGCTTTCGGCGAAAGATGATCCGCTATATCGTCAATTCGCCCTTTTGTTTGGCCAGCCGCCCACTGACTGATCGAGTTTTTTGCGGTTTTAATATTGTCATCCATTTTAAAGACACTTCCAAAGAAGTATTGTTTAATCGTTTGTTTAAAGTCCGGCTCGGTCTCAAGCCTTGTCCATACAGCATTGGCCGTCATCAGGTCACCTTCAGTCAAAGATTCAAACCTTTTCATGAGCCCGAACGATGACTCATTAATGGCGCTGTCATGAATGTCCGACAAATATAGAGCAGCTTTCATTTCTTTTAATGTATCTCCCGCCGCTCCATTTGCCGTCATCATCAGCATCTGCTGTAAGCTGTACGGGGAAATTAGAAGATTGTCCTTTAACCCGTCTTGAGCTGACATGTATTGAAACAACTCGGTTCCGAATGTACGCTCCGCTTTAATAAAACCCTCATGAATATCATAAGCTTTGTTTTTTGCAGAATCAGATAGTGAAGACGATTGAGCAGTTGACGCGGGTTCTTCAGCAGGTTTGCACCCGCCTCCGAACATCATACACACCAGCACCACTGTGA
This sequence comes from Bacillus vallismortis, assembly GCF_040784915.1. Taxonomy (GTDB): domain Bacteria; phylum Bacillota; class Bacilli; order Bacillales; family Bacillaceae; genus Bacillus; species Bacillus subtilis_G. The sequence continues at coordinate 282,226 of NZ_CP160797.1, read as the reverse complement.
ACAACTTTCCTTTCATACAAACCATCCACTCCTTTTACACAGCATGCAAAAACGCAATATAAGGTTTAACTTTCTGCATTTGAGGAATCATACATAACAAATAAAAATAGAAGGAGGTACTTTGGAATGACACATGTGAAAGCACTCGCGATTAAAGGTATTATGACAATCATTGTGTTGTATCTAGTGCTTGGTCTGGGCTTCGGTTTCACGTTTGGTGATACGCTCTTAATGACACTTGTGTTAGGGGTTATTTCTTATTTGCTGGGCGATCTTTATGTATTGCCAAGATGGAATAATATGATTGCGACGTTAGCTGATTTCGGTCTGGCCTTCCTCGTCATCTGGCTGATGGGCATGCCGCTTTCTATGGGGATGACTGGCGGTGAAGTTGCACTGGCGGCTCTATTTGGCGCGATCGCCATGGCCATCGGTGAATATTGCTTCCATTTCTATATGATGAGCAAAGAGATTGGCAAGACGCATTATCTTGAAACAAGAACAGATTCATAATAGAATGGCCGGTGCTGATAGCATCGGCCTTTCATGTTGGGCGCCTTTTTTCAAGCATCCTGTTTGTCTGCGTTCCTGATCGCCATATATGAAAACAACAAACCGAAAGCTGCCAAGGATAACGGGATATAAACAACAGACGAAATGGAGAAACCCGGGCTTGTTGAACTGATAAGCATTACAATCACGACAGACGAAATGATGGTAGCCGGAACCGAATGTTTACGCATCCCAAAAAAGATGGGAACTAAACTCGTTCCAGCGGCGCCAAAAGCGAAAACCGCCATTTTTATGGCCTGCTGTGACATGATTTCAGAAGTTAGCTCTCCCGGTATGAAATGATAGATCGAGTTCATCACAAAGAAACCGGCGGCGATAAGTATATTCGATAATAGGATCGTGATAAATGTCAGTCCGGCCGCGATCATGAGTTTAGCAGTGAGCAGTTTTTTACGGCTGATCGGGTACGTGAACATCACAAGAATGGTTTTGTTTTTATATTCGGAAATCACCAATTTTGCGATCAGCACCGCGCCAAAAACGATGAATACCGCTCTGACGAAAGTGCCGATGATGAGAAACGCTTCCTCCATGCTTTGGAACGAAACCCCGCCATCGGCTTTTTCGGAATAACTAATCAGCCACAAAAAGCCCATGATTATCAGATTGGCAATAAGGACACCTCTGACATACCAGCCCAACTTCATTTTTCTTAATTCAATTCTGATCAAATTCATCAACGTGTCTCTCCCCCTTTACGCACCGATGCTATTGCCGTTGATCAAGCTGATAAAATAATCCTCCAGCGACGTATACTTTTTGTTCATTGATTCAATGTCTACATCATTTAAAATCAGCGCTTTGGATATGGCAGCTTGAGAGGCTTCTGCCTCGTAAATCCGAATCGTTTTCTCATTTAAGATTTTAAAGTTGGTTAATCGCAGCTCTTTCTCCAGCACAAAGCAGGCTCTTGTCTGATCCGGTGTGACAAGCTCGATGTATTCAGTATTCTGGCCTCTGACGGCTTCCATTGACACCTCTTCAAGCAGCCTGCCGTCTCGAATGACGCCAATTGTGTCCGCAATTTGTTCGATTTCACCCAGCAAGTGGCTTGAAATCAGCAGCGTCATCCCGTACTCTTTGCTCAGCACTTGAAATAATTGCCTGATCTTTTTAATGCCGATGGGATCAAGCCCATTTACCGGTTCATCCAAAATAAGCAGATCCGGCTTCGTGAGGATGGCACGCGCAATCCCAAGGCGCTGCTTCATACCGAGCGAAAATGTTTTGACAGGCTTCTTGTCAATTTGTTTTAAGTTCACCATATCCAGCACTTCTTGAATGGCTTTTTTATTGTGGTACCCCATGTATTCACAATGCAGATCTAAGTTTTCTGCAGCTGTCAGACTTTCATAAAAAATCGGATATTCAATCATGCTGCCGATGTTCCCCAGCACCTCGTATGATGTGTGGGTGAGCTTGTTCCCTAGGATGCTGATTTCACCGCTTGTCGGTTTAACAAGGCTCGTCAGCATTTTCATCATGGTTGTTTTCCCCGCGCCGTTCGGGCCCAGAAAGCCATAGATCTCACCTTTTTTAATATGCATGCTGACATTGGATACGACTTCTTTTCCCTGATACGCTTTGGTCAGTCCGTTCGTTTGTACGATATAAGTCAACTTTGTTTCTCCTTCCCTCTCTTTTCCTGTTTTCTATTGTAGCGGCGATCCCTGTCATTTTTATTTCTCAAATCTTAAGAAATTCTTACGTTTGCTAGTATGTCATTCGTTTCAATGTAATCGTAAATGCGGTCCGTTCGTACGGCTTGCTTTGAATGGATATAGTGCCTCCCATTTTTTCCGTAAGCCGTTTTGTAATGGTTAAACCGAGACCGCTTCCTTGAAATGCTTTATTTCTGGATTCTTCAAGTGTGTACAGCCTCTCAAACACACGCTGCTGATCGGTTTCACCGATCCCTTTTCCGCGATCCCATACAGTGATGGCAACGCTCGTCTCATCATACGACAGCGTCATGCCGATAAACTTGCCGGCCGCGCCATATTGAATCGAATTGGATAAGAGGTTTTGCAGGATTCTGTCCAATGCCTCTTCATTCGCCTGCGCAAACACCGGCGTGTCCGGGATATCGATGGCAGCTTGAAAGCCTTTTGACTGAACGGCGTCATAATAGTGCAGGATATTTCGTTTGCATATTTCGTTCATATGTATTTTGGTGATCGGGATGTCTTGATCTTCAGATTCTAATTTCGCTAAATCAAAAAAGGAGTTGATCATCTGAATGAGTTCATTTGTTTTCTGGCCGAGCTTACCCAGCAATCTTTCCCGCTCTTCGTCCGGCATGTCATGATCACTTTTAATGGTTTCGATATAACCGAGAATGACTGTTAACGGCGTTTTAAGGTCGTGTGACATATTGGTCAGCATTCGCTTCATAGACTGCTCTGTTTTGGCAAACCGGGCGCTGATCTGCTGACGATTCTCAACGAATAGGTTGGTGTTGACAAGCAGGTCTTTCACCGCCTGATCGTCTGTATGAAGCAAAATTTGCCCTGCCGAATCCCGATTGAGCATGGCTCCGAGCTGTTCAGCCATGTATGCCAAATTCCCATCCCGCTTCTTTTTCATCATGAATTGAATGACATTCAGACATACCAGAACGATGACAGCGGCCATCCATAACACTGTCATGCTAAAACTCTCCTAATTTATAACCGATGCCCCATAACGTTTTAATGTATTGAGGTGAAGAGGGATCGTCTTCAATCTTTTCTCTAAGACGCCGCATATGTACGTTAATGATATTTTGATCGCCAAAGTACTCGTCATTCCAGACCGAACGGAAGATTTGTTCTTTCGTAAACACTTTTTTAGGATTTTCCGCAAACAGGCACAGCAGCTGCCATTCTGTTGACGTTAGCTGAAGCGGCTTCCCACTTTTCAACACTGAGACATTATCTGTATCTATCGTAAGCTGTTGAATCTGGATCACCTTATTCTCAGCCGGTTCCTCTGCCGAATATTGCGTCGCCCGCCGTATCGCGGCCTTTACTCTAGCTGTCAGCTCAATCATCGAAAACGGTTTGGAGATATAATCATCCGCCCCAAACCCCAGTCCCAATGCCTTATCCACATCTCCGTCTTTTGCCGAAATCATTAAAACTGGAATGTTGCTTTTTTCGCGGATGATTTTCAGAAAATCCATGCCGTTCAGCTTCGGGAGCATGATATCAAGGAGAATCAAATCATATGAATCCTGACGAAACAGCCGGATGCCTTCTTCTCCATCGAAAGCATGCACCATCTCAAAACCCTCTTTTGTTAAATAATGATCCACCATTTCACTGATTGAGTGGTCGTCTTCTACAAGCAATATGCGCTGCATCTTCTCACCTAACCTTTACAAAATCAAAAAACACACACGTAATTACACTTATTGTAATTGAAAAACGTGTGTGTTTTACAAAAATTATTTATTTTTTCCTGTTTTCAGCTTCCTGTATTCCATGCCCGTAATGACAAAGAATACGGCAGCGCATCCGATGGTTTGAGTAAGTTTGAGCCGCTCACCGAGAAATAAGGCTCCAAAGAAAATCGTCAGGACAGGCCCTGCCATTGAAATAGTGGCAGCTCGCAGTGCCCCGATTCGTTTTATGCCCTCAAGCATCAGCACAAATGGAATCACAGTGGAGACGACTGCGATGAACACAAACAAACCGTACACAGCAAGCGGATATGCTGTCATTGGCGTATTTATGCCGATCGCCGCCTTTATGCCTGTGTAAAGCATCATGGCCGCTCCGGCTGCTGTCATCCCATAAGCATTGAGTCGGATGCCGCCGATTTGATGGACGAGCCGCCCGGAAAGAACAAGATAGCCAGCATAAACGGCCGAGGATAACAAAATGAATACAGAACCAATCATATTCGCCTGAAAAAGCTCGGCATTCCAGCCGCCGAGCGCAAAGAAAAAACCGATCATGACCATCAGCACTGCGAAAAGGTCTTGGATGGAAACCATTTTCCGGTCACAACACGCGTTGAATCCGATCATAAACACCGGATAGCTCATCAGCAAAATACGCTCAACCATTGCGGATACATGGTTCAACCCGATAAAATCAAACAAGGGAGACAGAAAAAAACAAAACACTCCCGCGACACACGCCCTCCATAGATCTCCTTTTTTCATACCGTCTGGCATTGGAGGACGGTATAACAAAAAAATCAACCAAAACAGCGGAACAGCAAACAGCTGTCTGTATAACAACACCGCGTCTGGCTCAGCACCCATTTGATATGCCCATTTAATCCAAATCGACTTAGATGCAAAACAAACCGTTCCGATCAGCAAAAAAACCGTACCTGCCGATGCCTTGCGAATCTTACTCTGCTCTTCTACTCTCATCTCAGCTCAGCTTTTCTCCTTTACTTGTTCAAATGCTTTTGTATAAAATCCAGAAGCGTATTTCCTTGAGCCGTCAGAATGACACCCTTCCCGCCGCAAGCTGGACATGGGCTGCCTTCGATTTCTCCTGCTCTTTCACACTCAGGGCATGCGACCTCAAGATCATCAGTTGCTATGACCACATGACATCCTCCTTTCCTATTTTCTGTTATGCACCACCAGCCATCATCCATTGGCCGTCACCTCCTTTAAGACACAAAAAAACCCCGTCCTATGCAAAGGACGAGGGTCTCGCGGTACCACCTTTATTAACAGCTATACGCCGTTCACTCTCAGTACAGAAAACATCCGTTTCGATACTCCTCTCTTGGTAACGGGGAGAGAATCCCGGCATCGCCTACTATCCGTTCAGCAAAGCAATTCAGAAGCCCATTCGGCATCAGGGGAGGATCGGTTCACACCTGCCACCGACTCTCTGAACCTCACACATTGACGCGTACTCACTCTTCCTCACGATTGTTGATCCGTCCTATTAATTGTAGAGTTTATAATACTCTGATTATTTTTAGAAGTCAATCACAAGATGTATCAAGTCACCGGAGCAGGATTAAACAAGCACAAATCATTATGAAGGCCCCAGCGGTCCGCCCACGTTTGTTTGCGGCCGCTCGCCACAGCCAGAATTGTCCTGAAGATTTCCCAGCCTACGTCTTCAATACTGGCCTCTCCTGTCGCGATTCGTCCGGCATTGATATCGATTAAATCCGCCCAATGCTCTGATAATGAATGCCGTGTGGATACTTTCAGCACCGGGGCAGCGGCCAGGCCGTACGGTGTTCCTCTCCCTGTCGTAAAAACCTGCAGATTCATGCCTGCCGCCAGTTGCAGGGTTCCGCACACAAAATCGCTCGCCGGTGTCGCCGCGAACAGCAGCCCTTTTCGCTCTGCCTTTTCCCCCGGTCCGAGCACGCCGGAGATGGGGCTTGTGCCTGATTTGGCTACCGAGCCTAACGCTTTTTCCACTACATTGGATAGCCCGCCTTTTTTATTGCCTGGTGACGGGTTCGCGCTTCGGTCCGCTTCCCCCCGCCGCAGATAGCTGTCATACCACTTCATCTCTCTGATCAGCGATTGTCCAACCTCTTCACTGACAGCCCGCGGTGTTAATAAATGAATCGCATCCCGCACCTCTGTCACTTCAGAAAACAAAACGGTCGCACCTGCCCGAACCAATAAATCAGCCGCATACCCCACGGCAGGGTTCGCCGTCACGCCGGAAAACGCATCACTGCCGCCGCATTGCAGGCCGATAACCAGATCCGAAACAGGGCAGGTCACACGGGTTCTGCTGTTCAGCCTGATTAACCGTTCCTCCGCCATTTCCAAAATGGATTGAATCATCGCCGCAAAACCTTGGTGATCTTGGAGTGAGAGGATATCATCATGCTTCTCAGGCGCAATCCTTGCCGGGAGGAGCTTTTCACATCCCAATCCGATCACCATCACTTCACCGCCGAAGTTCGGATGCTTCGCCAGATTTTGAATTGTGCGGATCGGAATGACAGCATCAGGCGCATTGATCGCCACCCCGCAGCCGTATTGATGATGCAACGGCACAACGTCATCGACATTTGGATATTTCGGCAGCAGCTCTTCTTTGATCCGTTTGACCGCATAATCCAAAACGCCAACGACACATTGGACACTTGTGGTGATGCCGAGAATATTTTTCGTCCCGGCACTACCGTCCGCATTTCGATACCCTTCAAACGTGTAACCTTCAAGAGTTGGCAGCGGTTTGGGCACTCTGTTTGCGAGAGGAAGATCATCTAAAGCGGGTGGAGCGGGCATTCTCACGAGGGCTTCCCGTATCCAGCTCCCTCGTTTGATCGTCTCATCGGCAAATCCGATCACCTCTCCGTAACGCACGATCTCATCCCCTTGATTGAGATCGGTTAACGCCACCTTATGGCCTTGAGGGACATCCTCTTCAAGTACGAGCCCGCATGAAAAAACAGTGCCCTTTGGAAGTCCCCCGTCATTGACAATAATCGCCGTGTTATCTGTTTCATTCACTTTGATGTAAAGGGGCGCTTGGTTCTGCCTGAGGTTCATCGCCATATGAAAATCACTCCTTATATCATAGTAAACGCTTTCTTAATCGGTTCAAAAAAGCCGCAGCTCTTTCGTTTCAACTGCGGCTGTCTCTGCAATTATTTCTCATCCATGCCCTTTAGAATTTTGTCACGGACAAATTTCAGATGCTCATACATGTGGTAATGCGCTTTGTAAGGGTCTCTTTTAGCAAGTGCATCGTAGATTTTTTTGTGATATTCGACCGTTACATCTCTCTCCCTGTACGGAATCTGGCTGTCAATTTTCGCATGGGTAATTAAGAGAGACTGAATCATCCCTTCGACAACGGGGTTATTGGCACTTAACGCAATAATTCGATGGAATTCTTTATCCGCTTCACCATAAAGATTGTCAGTGCTGCTGGCGATGTCGTCGATCGTCTTCTGCAAACGCTGGAGTTCATCCTCATTGATTTTTTCCGCGGCAATCGTCACGAGTCCGAGTTCTAACGCCATTCGCGCTTCAATGATGGCCGGAAGATTATCAGTGGCCAAGGCAAGCATGACGGAAAATGGCTGCATGCCAATTTTATCGTTGAAATACGTGCCGCCGCGGGTTTTTCTCGTAATGACGCCCAGCGTTTCAAGTGAACTCAGCGCCTCTCGAAGCACCGGCCTGCTGACATGCAAAATGTCCATCAGTTCCATTTCTGTCGGCAATTTGTCTCCGGCCTTTAACTGTCCGCTCGACAATAAATGGACAATTCGTTCAATGACCTGCTTGGCTAATGTTTTCCGATTGACTGTATCGACTTTCAGATCCTCTAAACCTTCGTACACGAACAACTCTCCCTTCAGTTGTTCAATTGTAAGACAAAATAGCCAAGGTTACAATATTTACAATCAATCTTATCGCACAAGACACGGGCGTTTCCGGTCGAACTCCCAGTTGTTGATCAGAAACTGCATAGGGATCGCGTCATTCCGGGCGCCTAAATTCATTTTCTGGTAGAGTTCATGCGCTTTTTCCACTTGTTCCATATCAATGTCAACGCCAAGACCGGGCTTATTCGGCACCTTGACACAGCCATCGGCAATCTCAAAAGGCTGTTTCGTTAAACGCTGCCCGTCCTGCCAGATCCAATGGGTATCAATCGCCGTAATGCGTCCCGGAGCCGCCGCTGCCACATGAGTAAACATCGCTAGGGAGATATCAAAGTGGTTGTTGGAGTGGGAGCCCCATGTCAAACCCCAATCATGGCACATTTGCGCCACCCGCACCGAACCCTGCATCGTCCAGAAGTGCGGATCAGCCAGCGGAATATCCACCGCGTGAAGCTGGATCGCGTGACCCATTTCCCGCCAGTCGGTCGCAATCATATTTGTCGCGGTCGGAAGCCCTGTCGCACGGCGGAATTCAGTCATTATTTCACGGGCGGAGTAGCCGTTCTCATCCCCGCACGGATCTTCCGCATACGCAAGCACATCATGCTTTCCTTTGCATAATATAATAGCTTCCTCTAATGACCACGCCCCGTTCGGATCAAGGGTAATTCTCGCCTCAGGAAAACGTTTTGATAATGCGGTGACAGCTTCGATTTCATCCTCTCCCCGCAGCACCCCGCCTTTCAGCTTGAAATCCTGAAAGCCGTAGCGCTCCTGCGCGGATTCGGCAAGGCGTACAATAGCCTCAGGCGTCAGTGCTTCCTCATGGCGAAGACGGAACCACTCACAATCTGACTGCTCATCGCCTTGATACGGCAGGGTCGTCCGCTTTCGGTCACCGATGTAAAAGAGGTAGCCGAGCATTTTCACTTCATCGCGCTGCTTCCCTTCGCCCAGCAAGGCCGCGACCGGTTCCTGAAGAAACGTTCCAAGCAAATCTAACAAAGCCGCTTCCAGCGCTGTGACGGCATGTACGGTGGTGCGCAAATCAAACGTCTGGATGCCGCGCCCTCCCCTGTCCTGATCGGCAAACTGCTTTCTGACCGTCTGCAATATCGCCTGATACGCGCCAATAGATTTTCCGACCACAAGCGGCTTTGCCAGCTCGAGTGTACGGCGTATCTGTTCTCCGCCAGGCACCTCGCCAACTCCCTGATTTCCGCTGCTGTCGGTTAAGATCACGATATTCCGGGTAAAAAATGGGCTGTGTGCGCCGCTCAGATTCAGCAGCATGCTGTCATGTCCCGCAACAGGGATTACCTTCATCTCATAAATTGAAGGAATATTCGATCTTTTTTCTTTTTGGACCTGCTCTTGTATTGGTGAACTCATGTTTTATCCTCCTTTTATAAAGCGCTTTCATAAGTGTTAGACAGGCAATGATTGATCGGGGTCCTGCTCTTGTTTCTTTAACACGACCCGTTTGATCGGCCCGACCAGCAACAAATAGCTGAGGATCGCCGCAATCGCGTTAGCGCCGACAAACACAAGCGCTCCATTAAAAGATCCTGTAGCGTTAACGATATAACCAATAATAATCGGAGTCGTAATCGAGGCGATGTTCCCGAATGTGTTGAACAACCCGCCGCTTAATCCTGCACACTCTTTCGGAGACGTGTCCGACACGACAGCCCATCCCAATGCGCCGAAGCCTTTTCCGAAAAACGCGAGTGACATAATGACAACGACGAGCCACGCTGAATCCGTGTAGTTACAGACAATCATACTGCAAGACAGCAGCATGCCGACAATGATCGGCGCCTTTCTTGCAAAGGTCAGAGAACGGCCTTTTTTGAGCAAGATGTCTGACACGATGCCCCCAAGCACACCGCCGGCAAATCCGCACAGCGCCGGCAGGGAAGCGACAAACCCCGCTTCAAGGATAGACATTCCGCGGGCCTGAACCAAATATACCGGGAACCATGTGAGAAAGAAATAGGTGAGAGTTGTAATGCAATATTGCGCGATGTACACGCCGATCAGCATGCGGTTCGTCAACAGCTGTTTGATATAAGGCCATTTCGATTCTGTTTCTTGCTTGCTTTTGCTGTCATCCATGGAAATCAGCCCGCCGCCCTGTTCGATATATGCAAGCTCGGCTTCATTGACCTTCGGATGTTTTTTAGGTTCATACACCGCTTTTAGCCAGATGACAGCCAGAAGAATGCCCGCGGCACCCATGACAACGAAGACGGAATGCCAGCCGAAAGAGTGGGTGAGCCAGCCCATTAAAGGAGAAAAAATGACGATTGCGAAGTATTGAGCTGAATTAAAAAAGGCTGAAGCTGTCCCGCGCTCGGAGCTTGGGAACCATGAGGCAACAACTCTTCCGTTTCCGGGAAATGAAGGCGCTTCGGACAAGCCGACCAGAAAACGCAGTGCAAACAGCAGGATAATCGCTGTGCCGGCGGAGAAAAAGCCAATCGCCCCTTGCAGCAGTGTAAAAAACGACCAGAAAAAAATGCTTAACGCAATGACCGTCTTTGAACCAAAACGGTCCAGCAGCCAGCCGCCCGGAAGCTGCCCGATGACATAGGCCCAGCCAAAAGCAGAAAAGACATATCCCATGGCGACCGAGTCCAATCCCAGGTCATGCTGGACGGAATCTCCCGTGATGGAAAGCGTCGCCCGATCCGCGTAGTTAATAGAGGTCACAAGAAACAGCATAAAAACGATGAACCAGCGTACAGACGTTTTATTGCCCGCCGGTGAAACATTCGCATAGTCTTTTTTCATAATATCTTCTCCTTTTCAAAATAGAGAATCATATGCTGGCTGGTGATAAAGCGAGGAAAGAGACGTCCGCCTCTTTCCAGCACCCTTACGGCTTCACAAAAACGGTTTTGATCGCCGTGAAAAAGTCCTTCGCCGCCTCACCCTGTTCACGGGAGTGGGAGCTTGACTGCTTCATTCCCCCAAAAGGCGCCTGAAGCTCAACACCCGCGCTTTCTGCGTTAATCCGGACAAGCCCGGCGTCAATTTCATCAACGAATGAAAGCATTCGGCCGATGTTTTGCGTGAAAATGGATGCGCTTAAACCAAACTTCACATCATTGGCGATGTCCAGGGCCTCCTCCATTGAGTCCACCTTGACCAGGGCGATCACCGGACCAAAAATTTCTTCTTGGGCAATCGTCATCTCAGATGTCACATTGTCAAAGATGGCAGGCTCAACATAATAGCCCTTTTGATACTTTCCATCCTCCAGCTTTTCACCTCCGATCAAAAGGGAAGCGCCTTCCTGTTTGCCTTTCCTAATGTACGACAGACAGTTATCAAGCTGATTCTTGCTGGCAATCGGCCCCATCCAGACATCCTCTTTTAAGCTATCTCCGATCGTAATATCTTTTGTGCGCTGGAGAAGTTTTTCTTTAAAACGATCGTAAATTCCGCTTTGCACAATGACGCGGCTTGTCGCGGTACACTTCTGTCCGGTTGAACGGAAGGCACCCGTAATGACAGCTTCTGCCGCAGCTTCAAGATCAGCGTCATCAGCTACGATGACCGGGTTTTTGCCGCCCATTTCAAGCTGATATTTGGCTCCTCTCGCTAAAGCGGCCTGCCCGATGATTTTGCCGACTTGATTTGAACCGGTAAACGTAACGGCGTTTACCCCGTCATGCTCAGCAAGTCCCTGCCCGACAACAGAACCCGGGCCTGTCACGAAATTGATGACTCCTGCCGGCAGCCCCGCTTCTTCAAAGCAGGCAATCATTTTCGCGCATGTCACGGCTGTTTCTGTCGCCGGTTTGATGACAACGGTATTTCCGTACACCAATGCCGGGGCCATCTTCCAAATCGGAATCGCCACCGGAAAGTTCCACGGAGAAATCACGCCGACAACACCGAGCGGAACACGAGTTGTGAACATGAGCGCGTCTTTGTCAGTAGACGGAATGACGTCACCCGTTTTGCGCATGCCCTCTCCGGCATAATAGCGCAGAATCGCAATACCCCGAGCCGTTTCTCCTTTCGCTTCGGGCAGTGTTTTTCCCATTTCACGCGTTGCACAGGCGGCGATTTCCTCCAAGCGCTGTTCCATGATATCCGCTGTTTTGTATAAGTATTGGCCCCGCTCGGCACCCGTCAGCTTTCTCCAAGCCGTTTTGGCTTTATTGGCGGCGGCGACGGCCCGTTCCACATCTTCAGCCGTTGAATTCTGTACATAGCCGACAATATCATTCACATCCGCGGGGTTTTCGACCTTGACCATATCGCCTGACTCAGACTTCACCCACTCTCCGTTAATAAAGTTCAGATACGTGTTTTGTTCCGTGATCACAGACATGCCCATTGCCCCTTTCATGTTTTTTTGTTCTTCAAACCGTCGCGGCTTTTTTCGGAAAACGGTCAGCCGCCTGCTTCAAAATCGCCTCTAATTGCTGATAGTGCTCTTTTTCAACCGGGCCGACAGGCGGTCTGGCTGTGTTTCTCACATTTAAACCCATGATCTCCATGCCCGCTTTAATCAAAGATACGGCGTATCCTTTTCGTTGTTTGCGAATGTCGTTGATCGGCAGAATCACATGCTGATAGAGCTCCTTCACCAGCTCGTCATTTCCGTTTTTCAATGCGTCATAGAACATCCGGGAAATATGCGGGATATAATTTGAAATCGCTGAAGAATAAGAGTGAAATCCGATCGGCAGGTAAGCCGGCATCGTCACTTCAGCCATCGGCATTCCGTTGAGCCATCCTAAGCGGTCGCCGAGCGTATAGACGAGGTTAATATTCAAATCCATATTTCCCACCCCGTCCTTCACTCCGACAAGCTGTTCCAATTGGGTCAGCCGCTTGATCTGCTCAAGAGAGAGAACGGCGTTATCGCGCTGATAAAGAATCGCATTCAGGTCAGTGCTTTCAATAATCGTTTTCGCATACTGATAGAGCCCCTCCTGTTCGCCATGTACCAAATACGGAGGCAGGATCAAGTAGCCATCGGCGCCTTTTTTCTCCGACAGCTGCGCCCATTCAAGCGCTGTGCTGAGGTTACCCCCCACCCCCGTGTAAACCGGAACCTTTTCTCCGGCTGCCGAGACTGCGACTTCGACCATTTGCGCGTATTCCTTCTGGCTGAGAGATTGAAATTCACCAGACCCACAAGCGATAAAAATCGCTTCTAAGCCTTCTTCCAGCAAAAACTCAATGTTTTGAAAAAGAGCTTCCTCCTCCAGTTTTCCTTGTGTGTTAAAAGGAGCAACCGGAAAACCTAAAATTCCAGCAGGTGCTTTTCTCATACGGCTCATCAACATAACCTCCTGTTATTCGTGTAAACAGCCCTGACCGAAAGCGCTTTTATTAGTTTTTGTTTCGCATCCGCTCCTTCCCATACATCCTTTTGTTTAATTGTAAGACAAATAAACAATAAGTCAATATCTTTATTTTCTGATATTTTATAAAAAGAAAGTAAACCGCTGTCCCTCCGGGGTTCTGGCGCAGCAAAAAAACAGCCGGGACAGCCGGCTGTTTGGTTTTACACCCTTCTTTGTTTCATCGCCTCATGCAAAAGCTTCGCCTCCAAAAAGAACACATGGATGAATTTTTTCATATTCACTCTCGCAGTGGCGAGAGGTTTTGCATCCTTGGATTGAAGTTCTTTCATTTTCTGGCTGACAACCGGAAAATCAAAGAATTTCGATGCATAGGTTTCAAATTTCGGATTTGAAAAATCAGTTGTGCCCAGTGAAGCAAAATGGTGCAGTGAATGGATAATCGCTCTGCGAATGCGCTGCTCCGAGGCTTTCATTTCGCGATTGACTTCCGTTTGGGATGCCCCTGCCCCCAGCTTCCGTTCCGCTACTTGAGTGAAGATCTGTTTTAGCGAAGGGATATGTTTTTCGTACGGCTCATGTTCTGCTAAATACTGCAGCACCGCCACGAGATCATGCGCGCCGCCTTCCCCCATCATGCCCAACTCGGACAATAGGAATGTTCCTGCTTCTTTTAAGCCGCTGTCACTATTCTGCTGAGGACGCGTTTTCCGTTCATTCCGATTGACAAGCCGGCTGAGAGAGAGCTGAATAGCCCCAATTGAGTGCTCAAGCTCGATCCGTTCCTTCACTTTTTGGAGAACCGTGACAATTTCAATGCGGTTAATCGGCTTATGGATAAAATATTCGATGCCGAGTGAGTACGCTTCTCCGACCATTTCCTTCGCTTCCACTTGAGAGATCATGACGATCTTGCCGGAGTACGTATTTTGGAGCTGGCGAATCGTCTCAATGCCGTCTCTTCCAGGCATTAACAGATCGATTAATAAAATATCAATCTGCTTGAATTGCAGCATATGCCCTTCCACTTGGCTCCCGTCTTCCGCTTCACCAGCAGCTTCCCCGAGATCCTCATCTTCAATGATCTGCCTTAAAATCGACCGTACCGCACGGTCATCATCAACGATAAAAAAACGCATAGCTTCGGTTCACCCTTTCTGAATCAAATGCCGGACAGGCAGCCTAACAGCAAACACCACTCCACGCTGCTGATTATCAAATGTGATATCCCCTTCCAGCTCTGTCACGATTTCCTTCACGTAGGAAAGTCCAATTCCCGTAGAAGGCGTGCCATATTCGTCATATTTTGAGGTAAAGCCCGGGTCAAACACAATCTCTCCGATTTTCTCAGAAATGCCGTGACCATTGTCTTCTACCTGGAATTCTACCATATTCTCATTTGGCCTACTGAGCCTCAGGCTGATCATTCCCTCTTCCCCCATGGCTTCTACCGCATTCGCCGTTAGATTATTAATGATCGAAAGCACGATAAATACGTGATATTCTTCATGCTCCCCCTCTATCAAGCAGTGAAAATCAATCTGCTTTCCCAGTGCTTCAGCGTACTTCTCATTCATGCGAATCACAAGCTGCAGCAAATCAGACGCCCTCATATAATCTCTCAAGCTCTCATTAGAAATCAGTTTTGAAAGCCCGGCGAATATCCGCTGGTTGTCCTTTTTCACTTCATGAATTTCTCCGGCCAGCCTCAGGATTCTGCCGCTGAGCTGATCATCTTTGCCCTTTACTTCCCGATAGAGCTGATACGAATCGTTCGTCACTTGTTCTGTCGTTTTCAGCGTCTTTTTTAGATGCACCGTTTCTTCATATAAATTGGAAACGATCATCAGCATATGCTCGTGTTGCCGCCTTGTCTGTTTTTCTCTCGATTGTGTTTCATACAGCTTCAGCACACTATAAAAGCTCATCACGATAAATGTGTGAGAAATCGCAATCACCGCGAGATCGGTGATTTCCTCAGGCGTGACGACGGTATGGAACATGAGAAACTGCACAGCCAGCTCGACACAATCTGCCACAATTTCAATCATAAAACCGACAAAGCCGAGCATAAACGGCCGTTCGCGGAAACGATTAGCCTTCAATACGGAAAACAGGCAAGCGTAAGTCATATAAAAGAAAAAGCCAGACGCTTGGTCATACAGAATCGGAGTCAGTCCATCGTGTCCCCCGCGCCACAATTCCAGAAAGACACGAAAGACGAGTACTGCCGCTCCAGTCAGAAAACCCGGCAGCACAGCGGGCACATGCCGCAGCAGCGACAAGAAGAAGAAAAAAACCGGTGCGCCAAAGCTAATCCGGAACTCTTCATTAAGAGGATAAAATTTCAGTTCACCGGCCAAGGGTACCGTCATCAGCATGAGAGCCAAAATATATCCATCTTTTTCAAAAAAACGCTTCAGTTTTATGATGATCACATCCTCGCTTTTATTTTGGGGAAACGGCTGAAAACCCGCAAATTTCTTTTGACCCAGAACATGAGGTTTTTATAAATCTTACGGCTTATTTTCAAAATATTTTTGTCGTATTTTGTATGATTCTGTAGTCGTCATTATACAGTAAATATACCCTCCGCTTTAGTGAAAGCGTTTAATGCCCCTTCATCCTTCGTTTTGGTAAACCATAGTCCTTTAAAAAAACAGTGAGGAGGAATTTGATGAAAGAATTGATAAAAGAGCTCCGGAAAGAAATAGACCCGGCGTCCCAGCTGCATGATTGGGTGGAGCACTATCGCCCATTTGCCGCTAATGGACAAAGTGCAAATTATATCCCCGCTTTAGGAAAAGTCAATGATTCACAGCTCGGCATTTGTATATTGGAGCCTGACGGAACGATGATACACTCCGGCGACTGGAACGTCCCTTTTACCCTGCAAAGCATTTCAAAAGTGATCAGCTTTATCGCCGCCTGCATGAGCCGCGGCATTCCCTATGTACTGGACCGCGTAGATGTCGAGCCGACAGGTGACGCCTTTAATTCCATCATTCGGCTCGAAATCAACAAGCCGGGAAAGCCATTCAATCCTATGATCAACGCGGGTGCTCTCACCATCGCCTCGCTTCTTCCCGGAGAGTCGGCACACGATAAGCTCGATTTTCTTAACTCGGTGATGGAAACCTTAATAGGAAAACAGCCGAGAATTCATGAGGAAGTGTTCCGATCTGAGTGGGAAACCGCCCACCGCAACAGAGCGCTGGCCTACTATTTAAAAGAAACAAACTTTTTAGAAGCAGACGTAGAAGAAACGCTTGAGGTTTACTTGAAGCATTGCGCCATGGAGAGCACCACTGAAGATATCGCATTGATCGGCCTGATCCTTGCCCATGACGGCTATCATCCGATTCACCGCAAGCAAGTGATTCCAAAGGACGTGGCAAAATTGGCCAAGGCGTTAATGCTGACGTGCGGCATGTACAACGCTTCAGGCAAATATGCGGCGTTTGTCGGCGTGCCGGCCAAAAGCGGCGTCTCCGGCGGCATTATGGCACTGGTTCCTCCAAGCGCCAGAAGAGAAAAGCCTTTTCCATCCGGTTGCGGGATCGGCATTTACGGACCGGCCATTGATGAATACGGCAACAGCCTCACTGGCGGAATGCTGCTGAAGCATATGGCACAGGAGTGGGAACTCAGCATTTTTTAAACATAAAAAAAAAGAGGTGATTGTATGCAGCAAATCCTGGAACATGTTGTCGGTATCGCAAATGATCTTTTGTGGTCAAAGCTATTAATTGTATTGCTCCTTTCTCTGGGAATCTATTTTACGTTCAGACTGAAGTTTTTGCAGGTTCGCATGCTGAAAGAAATGGTCAGGGTATTAAAAGAAGGTGCTGCCTCCCGATCGAAAAACAGTATTTCTCCGTTTCAAGCGTTCTGTATCAGCATGGCAGCCCGTGTCGGAACGGGAAATATTACGGGCATTGCCATCGCCATTGCGCTCGGCGGACCCGGTGCAATCTTCTGGATGTGGATTATCGCCATTATCGGATCAGCATCAAGCTTTGTGGAAAGCACACTGGCCCAGATTTATAAAGTAAAAGATGAAAACGGATTCCGCGGCGGACCGGCTTATTACATGGAAAAAGGGCTGAACAAAAGGTGGATGGGCGCGCTGTTCGCTGTATTAATCACCTTATCGTTCGGTATCGTCTTTAACTCGGTCCAATCAAATACAGTCAGCCTCGCCTTTGAAAACGCGTTCGGCACAAACCGCCTGACATTGGGACTCATTTTAATTACTGTGTTCGGCACGATTATTTTCGGCGGCGTAAAACGGATTGCGAAGCTGGCTGAATCCATTGTCGTCGTGTTGGCGGCCCTGTATATCAGCGTTGCGTTTTTTGTGATTTTAACCAACATTACGCAGCTGCCTGACGTGATTACGCTTATCGTGAAAAATGCGTTTGGTTTTGACCAGGCCGCTGGCGGCGCTTTGGGAGCGGCGTTAATGCAGGGCGTCAGACGGGGAATCTTTTCAAACGAAGCGGGAATGGGGAGCGCACCGAATGCCGCCGCCACCGCAACGACAAGCCATCCTGTCAAACAGGGGCTGATTCAAGCGCTGGGTGTGCTGTCAGATACGCTAGTCATTTGTACAAGCACTGCTTTTATCATCCTGTTTTCGGATGCCTATCAAACTCCGGGACTGAGCGGGATCGCGTTGACACAAGCCTCTCTCAGCTCCCATGTCGGATCGTGGGCATCAGGCTTTCTCGCCATTCTGATTTTGTTATTCGGTTTCTGTGCATTAATCGGAAACTATTATTACGGGGAAACCAATATCGGCTTTTTAAACAAAAGTAAAAAACTGATTTTTGTCTACCGTATCGGCGTGCTGGCGATGATTGTGTTTGGCTGTGTTGCCAAAGTCCAGCTCGTCTGGGATCTGGCTGATTTGTTCATGGGCTTGATGGTCGTCGTGAATTTAATTGCGATTTTCTTATTATCAAAGGTCGTTTTTGTGGCGCTGCAAGACTATACACGCCAGAAAAAAGCGGGCAAAGATCCAGTCTTTTATAAAAATGTGCTCAAAAACCACAATGGCATTGAATGCTGGCCGCTTTCTGACAAACAGGCTGACACACACAACAAACAAATATCATAAAAAAAAGGTGTTCAGATAGACGGGCTGAACACCTTTCCCTTTTGTGTTTATTGACAAACACGTAAACCTCCCTTACGATTTTCATATCATTTCAAAAAATCTGAAAGAAGGCATCGGTACATTCTATGAATCCTATCCAACACATACTAGATACATACCCGCTTATTGTGCTAGACGGCGCCATGGCGACCGAGCTTGAACGCAAGGGCTGTGATTTGAACGACAGTCTCTGGTCGGCAAAAATCCTGATGGAAGAGCCGGATCTGATTAAACAAGTGCATACTGATTATTTTGCGGCAGGTGCTGACTGTGCGATCACCGCCAGCTATCAGTCTACGTTTGAAGGCTTTGCCGCACGCGGGCTGAGCGAAGCGGAAGCACGCCGGCTCATCGAGATGTCCGTCAGCATCGCAGCTGAAGCACGTGATGAATTTTGGGCGCTCGAAGAAAACCGTGTCAATCGGCCAAAGCCAATCATTGCGGCTTCTGTCGGCCCTTATGGCGCTTATCTTGCAGACGGCTCTGAGTATCGCGGCGACTACGGAATCTCAGAGGATGAACTTGTTGAATTTCATCGCCCCCGCATGAAGGCGCTGATCGAAGCTGGAGCTGATGTTTTGGCATGTGAAACGATCCCATGTCTGAGCGAAGCAAAAGCGATTGCGCGGCTGCTGAAGGAGTTTCCTGAAACGTATGCGTGGATCAGCTTCAGTGCAAAAGACAGCCTTCATATTAGTGACGGAACACCTGCCGCTGACTGTGCGTCATGGCTTGATAAGCACCGCCAAATTGCAGCGCTCGGCATCAACTGCACGCCGCTTCAGCATATCCCTTCTTTAATAGAGGAGTTAAAAAAACACACATCAAAACCGATCATCGTCTACCCGAATTCAGGCGAGCAGTATGATCCGGAGACAAAAACGTGGAACGGGGCGGCATGCGGAGAACCTTACGGAGTAAGCGCCCGCGCGTGGCATGAAAAAGGAGCGAAGCTGATTGGCGGCTGCTGCCGGACAAAACCCGAAGATATTAAAGAAATCGCGGCTTGGGCGCGCTCTTTAAAAACAACTTGACTTATCGGAATTGTTTGTATATTCTATCTTAAAGCCGGTTCGCCGGAGTCTCGTGTCACTCGCTGACATGGGATTTTTTATTAAAGGAAAGAAATCGCCGATAGAAAGTTGGAAAAAGATGAAATCTGCTCACAACAAGAATGAGACAAACTTTCAGAGAAGTATGAAAAGCCGGCACCTCTTTATGCTTTCCTTAGGGGGTGTCATCGGAACCGGACTGTTTTTAAGCTCCGGCTATACCATTCAGCAGGCAGGCCCGGCGGGAACGATACTCGCCTACTTAGTCGGCGCCGGAATCGTCTATTTGGTCATGCTATGCCTCGGTGAGCTGTCTGTAGCCATGCCTGTGACAGGCGCCTTTCACACCTATGCAACCAAATACATAGGACCGGGAACTGGATTTACGGTCGCTTGGCTGTACTGGCTGACATGGACCGTGGCATTGGGATCGGAATTCACAGCAGCCGGCCTGTTAATGCAGCGCTGGTTCCCCCATACGTCCGTTTGGATGTGGAGTGCCGTCTTTGCGCTGTTGATTTTCTTGCTTAACGCATTTTCGGTCAAGTTTTTCGCTGAATCGGAATTTTGGTTTTCCAGCATCAAAGTTTTAGCCATTGTATTGTTTATTCTTTTAGGCGGCTCTGCCATGTTCGGCATCATTCCGATTCAAGGCGGAGAGGCCGCTCCGATGCTGTCCAATTTCACAGCGGAAGGCGGGCTCTTTCCACATGGATTTGTCCCGATTTTGATGACGATGCTGTCTGTCAATTTTGCCTTTTCGGGGACTGAACTGATCGGAATCGCCGCCGGAGAAAGCGTCGATCCCGACAAGACGATACCAAAAGCGATTAAAACAACGGTCTGGCGTCTTTCACTCTTCTTTATCGGAACCATTTTTGTCCTGTCAGGGCTGATTCCGATTCAAGAAGCAGGCGTCATCAAAAGCCCGTTTGTCGCTGTCTTTGACAGAGTCGGTGTGCCATACGCAGCCGATATCATGAACTTTGTCATCCTGACAGCGATCCTGTCAGCGGCTAATTCCGGACTCTACGCTTCTTCCCGGATGCTGTGGTCTTTATCAAAAGAAAAGACGCTTCACCCGGCATTTGCAAAGCTGACATCAAAAGGAACCCCGTTTAACGCGCTGGTGTTCAGCATGATCGGCGGCATTCTCTCATTGCTGTCCAGCGTATTTGCGCCAGACACTGTATACGTTGTGCTCGTGTCGATTTCCGGTTTTGCGGTCGTTGTCGTGTGGATGGGAATCGCAGCTTCTCAATTCATGTTCAGAAAACGGTATATCGAAGCGGGAAACAAGGTCGCCGATTTAAAGTACCGGACCCCTTGGTATCCGTTCGTGCCGATTGCCGCGTTCCTATTATGCCTGGCATCCGTGCTCGGCATTGCCTTTGATCCAAATCAAAGAATCGCACTGTATTGCGGCATTTCTTTTATGGCCATCTGCTACGCAGTGTATTATGTAAAAAATCGCATAAACAAGCCGACAGCTGATATGACTCATTCAAAGTAAAAAGAACCTGCCTCAGAGCAGGTTCTTTTTCGATCTTTAGACTTCCACTGTCCAGTTGCACGGCCCTTTCACTTTGCCAAGCTGAATATCTGTTATCGTTTCATACAATTTTTTCGAGATGTCCCCGATTTGTCCGTCGCCTACAATCACCGTTTTCCCACGAATATTGAGTTCACCGACAGGCGTTACGACGGCTGCCGTGCCCGTGCCGAAGACCTCTGTCAATTCCCCGCGCGCAGAGGCCGCATAAATCTCATCAATCGAAATTCTCTCTTCACGAACCGGAATGCCCCAGCTGCGAATCAGTTCAATCGCAGACGAACGTGTAATCCCGCTTAAAATACTCCCGTTTAAAGCCGGTGTGACAGCTTCCCCGTTCATGACAAAAAAGATGTTCATGCTCCCTACTTCTTCCACATATTTCTTTTCAATGGCGTCCAGCCACAGCACCTGGTCATAGCCCCGCTCATTCGCTTTTCGCTGCGCTTCAAGGCTGGCGGCGTAGTTTCCCGACGTTTTTGCACATCCGACTCCGCCATTTACCGCCCGCACGTACTCATCTTCGACGTAGATTTTCACCGGCTTCAGCTGATCGCCATAGTATGAGCCGACAGGCGAAAGCACGATCATAAATGTATAGGTTTTGGATGCCTTCACCCCGAGACTCGGTTCTGTGGCGATGATAAAGGGCCGAATATACAGTGACGTCCCCTTTTCCTTTGGAACCCAATCTTTCTCCAGCTCAATTAATTGCGTCAATGCCTCAAGCACAAGCTCTTCGTCTAAAGGAGGAATACTCATGCGCTCACATGATCTGTTCAGCCGTTTGATATTTTGGTCCGGCCGGAACAGAAGCACTCTGCCATCTTCTGTTCTGTACGCTTTTAATCCTTCAAAAACAGCCTGGCCGTAATGAAAGACAGATGAAGAAGGATCAAGCGTAAGCGGCGCGTACGGCGTTATTCTAGGATGGCACCAGCCTATTCCCTCTTCATAATCCATCACAAACATATAATCCGTAAAATATTTCCCGAATTCCAAGAATGACGGGTCAGGCTTCGCCTTATGAAATGCAATTTTTTCTCGTTCGATAAGCTTATTCAATCTGATCAGCACACCTTTCACATCGTAGTTGTTTAAATATTCAGTCTTTTTAAAGCTGCAAAAACTTCATCCGCTTCTTTGATTATACGCCGCTTTTAATCTATAAATTTCAGAATATTCTTTATGATCATCAGCTATTATACACCACATCCATTGTCAAATGAAGAAAAAATAAAAGAAAAACAGCCAGATTCATTCCGGCTGTCTGATTTTAGACTGCTAAATAAAGGACGGCAATATGGCAAATCAGCAAAATATACACCGCGATCACAAATTGCCAATTGATCTTTTGCGCCCATGCGAACACCAACATCATGACAGGCAGTATCACTGTCCCCGCCAGCTTGTTCACTGTCAAATCCGGGCTGTTTGTACCATCATAATGAATCGGCATCTCCGCCGGAAGAAACGGATAAAACACCATTGAAAGGACGAAAGCAGCAATCACAGACCCCCACAGCGCTTTTCCATTCGTCAATAGAAACATAGAACCACCATTCCTTTCTTCATAACCATCAGGCGTTTTCTTTCATACGCATTGCTTTATGAATGATATGACTGTTCTACGGTGAATTTCGTTCGGTCTCCCCGCGTAATAATTTGCGCATATTCCACGACTTCTTCATTTTTATCATAGGTGAGGGATTCTGCTAAAAACGCCGGTGCTCCCACATTGGTTAATAAGTGGCCGCTGATCGTTTCATCGGTTAAAATCGGTTCGATCGATTCCGTGCCCCTGCTGATTTCAATATTGTATTTTGTCCTTAACAGTTCAAAAAGCGAGCCGGTGCACTCTTCCGGAGCCAGACCAGGTGCCGCTTTCCATGGAATATATGAGGTGTGGTACTGCAAAGGTTCCCCCTCGGCATATCTGACTCTGACAAGCTTATTGACAGGTTCATTCTCTTTCATTTTCAAAAGCTCGGCAATGGAGTGATCAGCAGGGATCACCACGAGTTCAAGCACTTTTGATTCAGAACGCAGGCCTCTCATTTGTTCTGCAAAGCTCGTAATCTGATGCGGAATCGGCGTTTGTATTTTTGCCGCCGATACAAATGTTCCTTTTCCTTGAATCCGTTTAATATATCCCTCAAGCTCAAGCTGCTGCAGAGCCAATCTCACAGTTGTTCTGCTGACATCATATTGTTCGCAAAACTCGCTCTCCGTCGGCAGCTGATCATTCGCCTGATATTTGCCCGACTTAATTAATTCAATGATTTTAAACTTGATAACAGAATATAAAGCTGTCATTTCATTCTCCCCATCCTGTATGCAAACCGTTCTTTTTGATTGAGACCATCATACCACTTAATCTCATAATGATGAAAGATTTGTATCTTTCTTTTATAACAAATTTTCAGAAATTTATATTGACACTTTAATGATTATGGTGCTAAATTCGTAATGACAACTATCATAAATTGATTGTAACAAATGTGGTGCTTGTCTATCTCTTTGGGGGGTGTCGCATGAAAATTATTGTCGCCGAGCATTATGAAGAACTCTGTAAGTTAAGCGCTAACATAATCAAGGAACATGTACAGGCAAAGAAAGATGCCGTTCTCGGCCTGGCAACAGGAAGCACGCCGGTCGGCTTGTACAAGCAGCTGATTTCAGACTATCAGTCAGGCGAAATTGATTTTTCAAAGGTTACTACATTTAATTTGGATGAATATGCAGGCCTCTCTCCATCTCATCCGCAAAGTTATAACAATTTTATGCATGAGCACCTTTTTCAGCATATCAATATGCAGCCTGACCATATCCATATCCCGCAAGGAGACAATCCGCAGCTTGAGGCTGAATGTATGATCTACGAGGATCTCATCCGTCAGTCGGGAGGCATTGATGTTCAAATTCTCGGCATCGGCGCCAACGGCCACATCGGTTTTAATGAACCGGGTTCTGATGTTGAGGGTCGAACACGAGTTGTTAAGCTGTCAGAAAGCACGATACAGGCAAATGCCAGATTCTTCGGCGGTGATCCTGTGCTGGTGCCGAGACTCGCAATTTCAATGGGCATTAAAACCATCATGAAATTCAGCAAACATATTGTGCTTTTAGCGAGCGGCGAGGAAAAAGCAGATGCCATTCAAAAGATGGCTGAAGGCCCTGTCACGACAGATGTACCGGCCTCCATTCTTCAAAAACACAATCATGTAACCGTTATCACAGATCAAAAAGCAGCCAGCAAATTAAAGAATACATCCTACTCATAAAACAATAAAAGGAGATTGTCATGTTTAAAAAGGCATTTCAAATTCTGCAGCAGCTTGGCCGTGCATTGATGACCCCGGTTGCCGTCCTGCCGGCAGCCGGTCTTTTGCTCCGTTTCGGTGACAAGGATTTACTGAATATCCCTATTATAAAGGATGCGGGCGGTGTTGTATTCGATAATCTGCCGCTGATTTTCGCCGTGGGGGTCGCGATCGGTTTAGCCGCCGGCGAAGGTGTAGCCGGACTTGCCGCTGTCATCGGATATTTAATTTTAACCGTTACCCTCGACAACATGGGGAAATTACTTGGCCTTCAGCCTCCGTATGAAGGAGCCGAGCACCTGATTGATATGGGCGTATTCGGAGGAATCATCATCGGGCTTCTTGCCGCCTATTTATATAAACGTTTTTCAACAATTGAACTGCATCCTGTCCTTGGATTTTTTTCAGGAAAACGGTTTGTCCCAATTATCACTTCCATCAGTTCATTGGTGATCGGCGTCATTTTCTCATTGGTATGGCCGCTGATCCAAAACGGGATTAACGCTGCCAGCAGTTTAATTGCCGATTCAACGGTCGGCCTGTTCTTTTATGCAACGATCTATCGTTTGCTGATTCCTTTTGGCCTGCATCATATTTTTTATACACCTTTCTATTTTATGATGGGAGAATACACAGACCCGTCAACAGGAAATACCATAACCGGCGATCTGACAAGGTTTTTCGCGGGAGATCCGACAGCCGGGCGCTTTATGATGGGAGATTTCCCTTACATGATTTTCTGTCTGCCGGCAGTTGCACTTGCCATTATCCATACCGCACGTCCGGAAAAGAAGAAAATGATCTCCGGCGTGATGATTTCTGCCGCGCTCACATCTATGCTGACAGGCATTACAGAGCCAGTTGAATTTTCTTTCTTGTTCGTTGCGCCCGTGCTCTATTTGATTAACTCTATTCTCGCCGGCGTCATCTTTGTCGTTTGTGATTTATTCCATGTCCGCCATGGCTATACGTTCTCAGGCGGCGGCATTGACTACGTCATAAACTACGGACTGTCGACAAACGGCTGGGTTGTCATTCCTGTCGGGATCGTATTTGCTTTCATATATTATTATTTGTTCCGATTTGCGATTTTGAAATGGAATTTAAAAACGCCGGGCCGTGAAACAGATGAAGCCGATCAGAATGAGGCAAAAGCGCCTGTTGCAAAAGACCAGCTTGCCTTTCATGTGTTGCAGGCCTTAGGCGGACAGCAAAATATCGCGAACCTGGATGCGTGTATTACAAGGCTCCGTGTGACCGTTCATCAGCCAAACCAAGTCAGCAAGGATGAATTAAAACGGCTTGGCGCAGTAGGTGTGCTGGAAGTCAACAACAACTTCCAGGCGATATTCGGAACAAAATCCGACGCCTTAAAAGACGACATCAAAACGATCATGGCCGGAGGCGTGCCTGATACAGCCGCCGCGCTGGATGCGGAAACTGACATACAACAGATTCCCGCTTCTGACGAATCCTTTATTTATCCGCTCAAAGGAGAAACAGTCTCTTTAACGGACGTGCCGGATCCAGTTTTTTCAGAAAAAATGATGGGCGAGGGGTTTGCGATTGATCCATCGGAAGGAAAAGTCATTGCCCCAGCAGACGGCGAAATCGTCTCCATTTTTCCGACAAAGCACGCCATCGGCTTTATGAGTGCCCACGGCATTGAAATCCTGATTCATGTCGGCATTGATACTGTCAAATTAAACGGGGAAAGCTTCGAAGCACATGTCACGAGCGGACAAGCCGTCACACAAGGTGAACTGCTTCTCTCATTTGATCTCGATACCATCAAACAGCATGCCGCTTCAGCTGTAACACCGATCATTTTCACCAATGCATCTGAAGAAGATATGAAGCACATTCAAATAAAGTAAAAAATCCCTCCTGCTGGTGATGTTTTCGTTGGCACATGAAAACATCACCACCAAAATAAAAAAGGACAAAATCCCGAAACGAAATGTTTTAGGATTTTGTCAACATCTGAGAATACCTTGAATACAAGGTGTTCTTTCTACTATTCAGCAGCAGCGTGATCTTCTTTTTCAATCGCTGCCAGTCTTGCGATGACTTCTTCTTCTGTCATATTGTGCTCTTTGACATACAGGTTTCTTGAGTTCGTGCGGCATTCGTGGCTGCAGCTGCGCATATACTTATACTCATTTTCCGGTGTGCATATCATTTTTTTGTTGCAAGATGGATTTGCGCAGTTCACATAACGCTCACACGGTTCACCTGTAAAGCAGTCTTTTCCGACAACCACATGCTCGACACGGTTGACAGGCACGCTGATTCTTTCATCAAAGACGTAGCACTGGCCGTCCCAAAGCTTGCCTTGCACCTCAGGATCTTTTCCGTAAGTCACGATTCCGCCGTCAAGCTGTGATACATCTTCAAAACCTTGCTTCATCAGCCATCCTGAGAATTTTTCACAGCGCACCCCGCCCGTGCAGTACGTTAAAATCTGTTTGCCTTCAAGCAGTTCTTTGTTCTCTTCAATCCACTCAGGCAATTCACGGAAGGCTTCGATGTCAGGACGGACAGCACCTCTGAAATGGCCAAGATCATACTCGTAATCGTTACGCGCGTCGAGCACAATTGTGTTAGGATCCTGCATTTTCTCGTAAAATTCCGCAGGCTTCAAATGCTGTCCCGTTGTTTCATTCGGATCCACATCATCCTCAAGACGTAGCGTTACAAGCTCTTCCTTATGGCGGACGAAGATTTTTTTGAACGCATGGCCTTCTTCCTCATCAATTTTAAATACCATATCCGCAAAACGAGGATCAGCTTTCATTGTTTGCATATATTTTTCAGTCTGTTCAACCGTACCTGATACCGTACCGTTAATTCCTTCAGAAGAAACAAGAATACGGCCTAACAAACCAAGCTCCTTACAAAAAGCCAAATGCTGCTCTCTAAACGCCTCTGGATCTTCAATCGGAACATATTTATAGTAAAGTAATACTCTGTATTGTTTTTCCATGATTTAAACACCCTGTTCAATTATAGTTAGTTGCTATGCACACTCTTACTATATCATACAGGAAAATGCCGCAAAGATGAACATATCCGCACAGACTGATAAAAATATCCAAGCTCTTGCAAACCCACGCGGCACCAGGGTTTATTAATAACGAATAGTATTTTCCACTAACTTACTAATAAAAGTAGTTGTCTGAAAACTATTTTTGTAGTTCCTCTTCAAAAGATAAATTTATCGGCTCATCTAAAAGTTCTCCCGGCATTTCAAGATTTGTTGAAGGAATACTCTCATCTACCTCTTCAAAAACAACATGATCCATCCACATCTGACCCGGCCCAGATAATAGGACACCAAAGGAAATCACAGCACTCTTTTCAGGGACATCTAAAACAATAGCATAATGATTCCAATTGGTTGTCCCGGTAATAGGCCTGTTGCTCATATTGTCAAATTGGAGAACATCGTCAGCAGCACTGTCAACCCGCATCCAAAGTGAGGCAAAATGCTGCACTCCTTTTGTTTTGATAAAACTTGATAGCCGAAGCCTTTTTCCTAGATAGCGATCTGCCTTAAATTGCTGCATCATCGTCGCAAATTCACCGTTGCCCTGCACCATCGTTGATTTTAAATACCCTGAAGCTTTTCCCTGATGTACATTTTCCCGGTCAACCCCCATTTCGAATTGGAACGGATGGCTCCCGCTCAAAACCCAGCCCTTCATTTTTTTCTCCATGTAAGATTCCTCCTTTTTTGAGGTAAAACGCTTCATAAATGTTCGATATGCGCCAGGCGGCATGTGATACAGCTTTTTGAACGTCCTCGTAAATGCTTCTTGAGATTCAAACTGATAATACAAAGCAATATCAATAATGCGAAGATCTGTATAAAGCAAAGCTGCCGCTGCATTCGCAAGACGCCTTAACCGAATATAAGAAGCAACCGACATGCCGACTTCTTTTTGAAAAATCCGATGAAAATGGAATTTTGAAAAGCCTGAAACGTTTACAATATCCTCACTTGATATTTGCTCATGTAAATGTGATTCAATCCAATCGATTGTTTTCTGGACAGCTTTTTCATAATACATTGCACGTTTTAATCTCCTTTCTTTTTTAGAATAATGGATCTCGGCTTATATGTTTTGATGATTTTTGCGATATGTAAAAATCCCCTGTTATATCACAGGGGACACCGCTCACTTGATAATGACAGATGGCGTGATATGCTCCAGCCAAATGACACCGTCATATTGTTCCTTCAGGATCATCTGCTCTTCCATGAATCCCCAATAAAGTGCTGTCCGCGGGGTATACATCCACGAAGTGCCTTTCTTGTTTTTTGTATGGAGAAAATCAACAAACACAGCTGGATGGTCCGCAGCCTTCAGCAAAGCTTCGAGACTTCCAGTCGGCGGCGGGCTTGTGACCGGCGTAACGGTCTTATTGTCTGAGCTATCAAGACTGGCGCCTGAATATGCATAAATACCAATCGTATATGTTTGTTTTTTCAGCCGCTCCGGCAAATAATCACCCATATTAGGAGTGTTTGCCTGTGTCATATCCTTAATCATTTTCGTATTCTGTTTGCGGAGATGGTAATTGTGGCCCCAGACAATGATTTTCTTTTTTGGATAAAGGGTGTCGGCAATCCACTGAAATTGATCAGCCATCATTCGGTCTCTTAAAACGAAAGGTAAATCCTCTAATTTCTCCGGATAATCCTCTAGCTTTTGTTTCATTTCTTGAGGCATATACGTTTCCATTACGTCAATTCGCAGCTGGAGAGAATGCATAAACATCTCATAAGCTTTCGGCTCTTTCGGTAGTTGTGCTTTTAACTTCGATGCATGTGTTTCTGCGAATTGAATAAGCTCACCGTAGTTTTTCACCAGCACTTCCTTCTTTTGCGTAAATTCCTCAAAGGTGCTACTGCCAGTCACCAATTCTGAAAAATCGTTTTCTGATTGGGAAAGCAGCTCAGCTTTTTCCGGGTTCACCGCCTTCACCCATTGATTCGCATTATCATTAAATGAAGCTTTAAGGCTTTGAATATCAAAACCGGTCAAGATAAGCGGATCGCCTTTCTCTTTTTGCTCTTTCATGTAATCAAACAGTTCAACGACATCTTCTGTGTGCCAAACGGCGTAAATGGAGTTTTTCATCGTGCTCTTAGAGGTGGATTGGCCCATATTGAGGTAGGATGTATTTGTATCCGAAAATCCGGACTCGAATGCCAAAACATCATATCCTAATTCTTCATGGAGGTATTTGATCATGCGGATCTTTGTTGCATTGATTTCGCCAGCGCCGTGTGTGGTTTCTCCTAACTGAACGATTCGTTTTCCCTTCAGCACCTTCTTCAAAAAGCGAAGGTCTTTGTTTGAAGCATCGGAAGCATCCAGTGGACGCGCATGTCGTTCAATCCAGCGCTCCCAATGTTTTTCTTCAGAAACAGCCCGGGCTGAGGCTGAAAAAGAAGAAAACACCAGACAGACGATCAGCAGCGGCAGAGCCATTTTCACTATCATTCGTTTCAATTCTATCTCTCCTTTTCTGCAAGGTTCTCTAGTAGTTACGAGATAGATATAGAAAAAGTTTCCTTTTTCCACAGCGAAAAAAGCCTCTCTTATTAAAAGAAGCTTTCACTGGATTCTCTCATCACCTGCTGAAAGTAAAACCGATACGTATTTCGTAAAAATGTTTCTACTGGAAGCTGCACATCCGCTCGGTATTTGCTGATGATAAACGGAAACCGCTCGATTCCTTTCTTGTGCAGGTCGCTCGCTAGTGCCTCATCCGTTGCCATTTCTTGCAGAATCGCTTCAACGATCGGCCAGCACGCCTCTCGCACTTGCCTCAGGACAGCTTCATCTCCGGTTTTCTGATAATCTGTGATCCAGCTGGCGATTTGTTTCTCCATGAGTCTCACTTCCTTCCAAAAAAAGAGGCGCTTCGTTTAGACGAGCCCCTCTTTTTACTCTTCGTAACCTATCAATTCTCCGACTTGGACTTCCTGGCCTTCTGTTAAATTGGCGGCCGGCTTGAACGCGTCTTTTTCAAAAATCAAAATGACGGTTGAGCCGAATGAAAAGTATCCCAGCTCCTCGCCAATCTCCAGCTCGTCCCGGGTACTTGTCTGCACGATAGAGTTAATATTCAACGCGCCGACAGGAATCATCAGGACACTTCGACTGCCGCCATTCAGCTCGTATACAAAGCGATAATTTTTCGACAGCACATCTTTTCCGTATTTTAACCCTAATTGATTTACCGGGTATGAACGATTTCCGAGCTCGGCCAGCTTTTGATACCTGCAGCTGATTGGGGAATGGAAACGGTGATAATGCCGCGGGCTTAGATACAGCACGACGAAGTAACCGCCGTTGTATTGATGGTCCGCGCGTTTACAGCCGGTCAGCTCAGCGAATGAATAATCTTTTCCCTTTACCGTAAAGGTTTGATTCGGGTTGATTTTTCCCACCGTCTGAACCACACCGTCAACAGGGCTGACCACCGCCTGCAACTCTTTTGAAACAGGGCGCCGCTCCAGATCAATATGTCGAATGAACAATTCGGACAGCGAACCATAATCAGCGGCCGTACCGTCAACATCATCCCAATTTAGCCGAAAATGTTTTGAGAAAAGCGGAATGACCGGTTTGCTGATTTTAGACTCGCAAAATCCTTTAATCAGATAGGATGACAGACGATGATTCGTCAGCTCTATCAATGAACGATACAGAATCTTTACAGCTGTGTTAAACATGAATAATCCCTATAACCCTTCCGATTGTAATAAAAATAAAGCACCATAAAAAGGCGCCGATTGCCGCAAACGCAATATACGTTTTCAGTTCCATTTTGCCTATTCCCGAAAAGTAGCACGTCATATGTCTGACGCCGGGTATGAAATAACCTAAAATAAGCGAATATGGACCGTATTTCTTCATCCATTTTTCAACTTTCATCATTCTCTTTTCTTTTAATCCGACCCACTTGCCGTACTTGTCGATAAATGGGCGGCCGGCTTTTCTGCCGATCATGTAGCTGATCAGCATACCTGACAAAGCCCCGACAAAACTGATGAATATCGAAAGCTCATAATTCAGCACGTCCGTATGCGTAAAGTAGCCGACGACAGTCATCATCACTTCATCCGGTATCGGCAATCCAACAATCCCTAATACGAGCATCAAAAAAATAGCGAGATAACCGTAATCCGCTATGAGCTGCTGAACTAATTCCATCTCCCGGACTCCAGGTTTTCTGCCGCGTGTTTTTTAAAATGAGGAAATTTAATTTTGCTCACCATTAAATATGAAAGTCCGCAAGTGCCGATCGCCAGCAGGATCGGATTATAGGTAAAGCTGAGAATCACAAGACACATGCCCGCAAATGGAATCGGCATTCCGATAAATGTCGGAAGCTTACTTTGTTCAATGTTAAATTTAGAGAGGCGAAGCATTCCGCAAATGCTGTACGTCAATGCGCATAAAATCCCGATAAATGGAAGAGAGTATAATGCGACACTGTAAGCAAGCATTGAAGGAGCCACACCAAACGTCACTAGGTCGGCAAACGAATCCAGTTCTTTTCCCATATCAGAAACGGCATTCAGCTTACGTGCAGCCATCCCGTCAAAAAAATCGAGAAGCATGCCGGTAAAAATGAAGAGCACTGCTGAATGAATGTTGTGATATAACAAGGAATGAATCGCCAGCAGTCCGCAAATAAAATTTCCTATCGTAATCATACAGGGGATATAATTCACAGTGTAACCAAACCTCCAATTGTAAAACCATCTATCATTATTCGACGTTATGGATCGAATAGCGTTACAGGAAAAATTTTCTCTATTAAGCATGATAACATAAAATGCCCTGCAAAAAGCAGCATTCAAATTCTATTATTATACAACATTTGTTACCTTTTGAACAATGAATGCCATTCTTTTCATGTTTCTGACAATTTTATTCTTCGCTCAAAAAGGACAAGACTCGTTGATTGACGTACTCTGGCTGCTCCAGAGATAACAAATGCCCGGCGTTCTTCACGATTTCAGCCTGAATTCCCGGC
Organism: Bacillus vallismortis; assembly: GCF_040784915.1. Taxonomy (GTDB): domain Bacteria; phylum Bacillota; class Bacilli; order Bacillales; family Bacillaceae; genus Bacillus; species Bacillus subtilis_G. The sequence goes on along the minus strand of NZ_CP160797.1, from coordinate 249,848 downwards.
ACCAATATTGAAGCCCGCTCTAAAGCCATTTGCTGATGGCACATGACCTCGTGCTCACCGAACATCAGCAGCATCGGGACCGCAATCGATTTCAATTCCCGGTCTGTGAACACGTACGGAAAGCCGTTTTCTGTCGGTTTCAGGCTTCTTTGTTCATCCTGCCATTCCACACCCGCCACAATTTGTCTTTGCAGCGCAGGATGCAGATCATAACGGCTAGCCGTGACCCACTTGATATATGCCTCAGCTCCTCTTGACCCTGTAAGGCCCGCAGCAAATTTATAGACATCTGGATAATATGATATAAATGCTTCAGCAGGACTCATCACAACCGCCCGCTCTACTCTTTCAGGCGATTGGAGCAAAAAATTCACGATATGGGAACCCCCCAGCGAGAGGCCTGCCAAGTGTGCGGTCTCAAGTTCAAGCGAATCTAAGACGTCTTTCAGCCATTCTGCGCAATCTGCTCTCGTATCCAGAGCAGCTGATGGTATACTTTTGTTTTTGTCTCCTATTATATCGACCGCATATGTACGATATTGACTGCTCCACGCCGCGATATTCGGATACCACATAAGAGAGCTGAAGAGCCCCCTGTGAAGCAAAACGAGCGAAGGTGCGTCCTTTGGCCCACTTGCCATGATATGCGTTTTTCCAAAACGAGTAGAAACATAGAATGCTTCCGACTCAATCGGCCACAAAGAAAGGCTTTGATCATATGCCTGGTAAAAGCGAAGACCGCTTTCAGCCGCGGCAGGCTGCATCGAATATTGTGTCATTTTCTTCTTTTTCCTCCGGGTTGATTGATATAAAAATCAAGGATAATGCCCCTTTTGTCTCGTAAGAAAAAATACCTATGTATGATTATCTCATATTATAAATTTCCAGTATATATATATAGTTTGGCTTTCTGTGATAAAAAAAGGCGGTTTCCTCGAAATCAAGGAAACCGCCTATTCTTTGAAAACTAATGGAATGACCTTATCTTTTTTATCCTCTGTTAATGAGATGTGATGGGTTACTGATTTTTCATCCTTCGTCAATGCGACTGAGTAGTTACCTTTTTTGCCGGTATCCCATTTGATGTCTCCATTTTTGTCTGTTTTGCCGAGTATCTCGCCAATCTCTATACTCGGCTCTTGATCTGAGACCGGTGCTGCGACAATCGTCACTTGCACTCCTTCAACCGGCACCCCCTCAGCATCCTCCACATGAAGAGTGACAGGAATCGTTGTTTCTTTCTGAGCAGATTGGGTCGGTGAACTGCACCCGCATAAAAACAAAATAAACATGAAAATGGCTAATTTGCTGTATTTATTGATTTGCCCAATATTGAATATTGTTGAATACATCGTTCGTCACCCTTGTTCCCAAGTTGTATGACGATCCCCCGTTCGTGTGAATCGCAATAGCTGTCTGTCCTGTATCACTGTAGTTTCGATAAACAGGTGAGCCGCTTTGGCAGCCGTACGTATCTGTTGTATAGGTCAGCTTATATGTTTCAGCGGATCGAATCGGCTTTGTATCAGACCACATTGTGCCAAATGTTTTGTCACACGGGAATCCTGTCACTGACGAGGAAAGTCCCGCGGGACTGCTGCTGTTTGTTGTCCGATAGCCGTACCAGCCAACCGTGTTTCCGGGAGAACCGTTTAATTTAATAGCTCCGTAATCATAATTGGTGTTATTGCTTTCCGTCCATCCTTTAACGGAGTAAAACATCGTGCCTGAATAAGTTCCATAAGGATATGACGAACCGTTGCGGCCCGGCGCGGCTGTAATCGTTGAAGCCCATCCATGATCCTGGCTGTACACACAATGTCCAGCCGTTACGACTGTATTGGCATTGACTAAAAACCCGGTGCATCCATATGTGCTTGAGGTGTTGGGATACTTGATTGAAAGTTGGACAGTTGCTCTGTAAGGAAAAGATGTAGTGCTGGAGATTCTGGTGCGTTCATCGGTTCCGATGATACTCGAAGGCTGTAAGGCTTGAATGTTTTTTTCCAGTCCCTTTTGGCCGTAAAGCGATTTACTTGTTTTCCCGGTTCCCTCATAAGGATCGGAAACCTGTTCTTCTTTTGACGTTTGGTTTTTCGTAGCATCGGCTTCTTTACCGTTATTCGATACAGACATTTGCGGGTTCTCTGCCGCTTTTGCCGGTGCGCCGAAAGATACCGCCGCTGCCAATGCCAAACATAAAACCGTTAAACCAGTGAACCATCTTTTTCTGAATGTTGAAACTAATTTCATTCTAGCCATCTCCCTCCCTTTGTGTCAACCACCCTTATACATGGAAGACTTTTACATTATAATCAAATTTCTGATTCTTATGATAAAACTTTTATGGAGGATGAAAAAAACAGGCCTTGTACATGACAAAGGCCCGCTTAAACTCTACTTTATAGATAGCTGATCCAACGCTTTCTTTGCGTTCTCTCTCGCTGTTTCGACTGTATCTGCCCCAGAAAGCGCAACCGCCATACGGCGTCCGGCTTTCGTTATCGGCTTGCCAAAGACGCGAACTTGTGTCTTCGGTACTGCCAGCGCGTTTTCCAGGCCTTCAACAGTGTAGTCCGCTGATTCTTCCGGTGCTTTGAGGGGCCGGCTGGCGCCAGGAGAAAGCTGGGTGATTTCTGTAATCGGAAAACCGAGAATCGCCCGGACATGCAGCGCGAATTCTGACAAATTTTGCGTCACCAGCGTGACAAGACCCGTATCATGTGGACGAGGAGATACCTCACTGAAATACACTTTATCTTTCGCAAGGAACAGCTCAACGCCAAACAGACCGTATCCGCCAAGCTCATCCGTAATGGCTTTCGCAATATGCTTCGCTTCTACCTTTTGCTGCTCTGTCATATGATGCGGCTGCCATGATTCGATATAGTCTCCGTCCTTTTGCACATGGCCGATTGGCTCGCAAAATGTCGTCCCGTTGACCGCACGTACGGTTAAGAGCGTAATTTCTGATTCGAATGGAATAAACTCCTCAACAATCACGCGCCCGTTTTTCACCCGTCCGCCTTCCATCGCCGTCTCCCAGCAGCTTGCTAAATCCGTTTCAGAGCGGCATACACTTTGGCCTTTTCCAGAAGAACTCATCAATGGTTTAACGACACAAGGGAAGCCGATCTGAGCTGCCGCTTGTACAAATTCGTCATATGTATTCGCAAATTCATAGCCAGCCGTCGCAAGTCCGAGCGTTTCCGCCGCAAGCCGCCTGATGCCTTCCCGATCCATCGTCAGCTTCGCCGCACGCGCATTAGGGATGACGTAAAATCCTTCCTCTTCAAGCTTCAGCAATTCATCCGTCGCGATCGCCTCAACCTCAGGCACAATCAAATCCGGCTTTTCTTTCTCAATGATAGTTCTGATCTGCTCGCGATCCAGCATATCAACGACATAGCTGTTATGCGCGACCTGCATCGCCGGAGCATGCTCATAACTGTCAACCGCCACCGTCTGTACCCCAAGACGTTGGGCTTCAATCACTACCTCTTTACCTAACTCACCTGAACCTAACAACAAAACCTTCTTCGATTGGTACATCTCTGCCCCTCCTATCTGTTTCCCAATCATTATAACTGAAATATTCGAAAAATAAATTTTTATTAAAAAAGATAAAATAAGAAGATCTTATTTTGCCTCATTAGAAAATATCCTCAAGTATTGTGCAAATAAAGCTATTATCGAGGAATAAAAATCTTTAGATTCTTATACGAAAACAGACCAATCACGGTCTGCTTTCTCTATTCCAAACAGCAACATCATACAAGAAATCCCCAAAAATCATGCTACACTTAATCCAAGACCATCACACCGACAGGAGGCATCCCATGCAAAACGAAACACGCACACTGCAGCTTGACCCGCACCTTCATATAGAAGCCTACCGCTTTAAGGGAATTATGCAAAAATTCCCGAACCACTTTCACGATTATTATGTGATTGGCTTCATTGAAAAAGGACAGCGGTATCTGGCCTGTCAAGGTCAAGAATACGTCATCAATCCAGGTGATCTTCTCCTCTTTAACCCCCGTGACACGCATAGCTGTGAGCAGATTGACGGGCGGACGCTTGATTATCGGTGTATCAATGTGATGCCGGATGTCATGGAGAAGGCGGTGGAAGAAATTACTGGCACAGGACATCTCCCGTATTTCTCCCAGCATGTGTTATTCCGCCACGAGCTGACAGCCAGCCTGCAGGAATTGCATATGTTGATATCCAGAGAAAAGCAGGCTTTGCGCAAGGAGGAGCTGTTTCTTCACCTGCTGGAAGAGCTGATCCGCCGTTATTCTGACGTCACGTTCCTCAGCAGCATTCCCGAACCGTCCGACGAGGTCAAAATGGTTTGCGAATTTTTAGAAGAGCATTATGCCGAGAACGTCATGCTCAATGATTTGAGTGAATTAACAGGCTGGAGCAAATATCATTTATTGCGTTCATTTACAAAACAAAAAGGAATTACGCCTAATAGTTACCTGGAGACAATCCGGATTAACCAAGCGAAAAAACTCCTTGAACAAGGGGTCAGACCGATTGATGCGGCTTTTCAGACAGGATTCAGCGATCAAAGCCATATGACGAAGTTTTTCAAACGGCAGGTGGGCCTGACGCCGAAGCAATACATGAAGATTTTTGAAAAGGAGCTTCAAAGATGAGCACACAAAGAGAAACGACCGGGCATATCGCAGCCATTGCGACCATTCTGGTTTGGGGAACGACCTTTATTTCGACAAAGGTTCTGCTGACTGACTTTACGCCAATGGACATATTATTTTACCGGTTTTTGATGGGCTTTATGGCTCTTATTCTCGTACGTCCCAAAATGATACCGTTCAAAAACTGGCGGCAGGAGCTGTTATTTGCCGGGGCAGGTTTATTTGGCGTAACACTTTACTTTTTATTAGAAAATATAGCCCTTACGTATACATACGCTTCAAATGTCGGCATGATCGTGTCCATTATCCCGATGATCACGGCTGTACTGGCTCACTTTCTGCTTGAAGGCGAAAAACTGCGGCTGACTTTTTTCATTGGTTTTGGGGCGGCACTGATCGGGCTTTTATTGATTACGTTCAATGGCAATGTCGTACTGCGGCTGAATCCGTTCGGTGACATCATGGCAGTCGGAGCCGCTATCGTGTTTGGAGGCTATTCGATATTCATGAAAAAATTAAGCGCTTACGATTTTCATATCATCGAGCTGACACAGAGAGTGTTTTTGTACGGTTTGTTGTTTATGGTTCCCGCTTTATTTTTGTTCGATTTTCATTTTGACCTGAGCCGATTTTCATCTGCTTCAAATGTACTCAACATGCTCTTCCTCGGCATCGGTGCTTCCGCCCTGTGCTTTGCCACATGGAATTACTCAGTCGGCGTGCTCGGCGCCGTCAAATCCAGCGCGTATATTTACATGGTCCCAGTCATCACAATCGCCGCCTCGATCCTGATCCTGCACGAAAACATGACCTGGATCGCTCTCGCAGGAGGTGCGCTTACACTTTTAGGCCTCTACATTTCAGAGCTGAAACCGAAAGCGAAGCTGGTGGAGAACGGATGTCATATGGATGCTTAACGGCATCCATTTTTTATTCTACCGAACTATCTGCTATGTTACTGGCTATTTTTGCTTATTATACTAGTTAACATCAAATTGTTTCACCTTGAAATAAGAAAATAAAATGCGCAATTTCTATACTTAGGAGATGTATGTATTGAATAAAGACCTACACACATATAAAGAAACCGAAACAGCAGCGAAGTTTATTTTAGAACATGCAAAAGATGATAAAGAACTTTTGATTTTCCTAAACAAACATGACTCCATCATGCTGAATCAATTAAAAATATTCTTTAGCGAACCGCAGCTCACATTCAAACACACTATCAAAATCGTTTGTTTCGTGACATTCGTAACGTTATATATTTATTTTTTCAGCACTCGTTTTAATGAATTAATAGAATTAACTGTACAAATGTTTTTTGCCTTGATTGGCCTTTTTTGGGTTTTTGTTGTTTTCCCATTTTCAAGAAAAGTTCAAATCTCTGACCGCTTCAAACAAAAATCCGAAAACACCCGCATTGTCGGAATGATTGACTTCGTATTAGAACAGAAATACAAAAAAAGCATCTCTGAATAAAAGAAGAGATGCTTTTCTCTTACAGCTTCTCCACCACAGCCGCACTGTCACGCGTGACCGCCGCGGGCTCTCTCAGCAACACGTTCATCACACTGGCCAGCACGAGCATCCCGATCGACAAATAAAAAGCCAGTGTATATTCACCCGTTACCGTATAGATGACACCAGGTATATACGCGCCGAGTGCCGAGCCGATTTGATGGGCGAGCGACAGCCAGCCGATCATGAGGCCGATCGAGTAGTTTTGAAAGTACTGGGTGGCGAGCATTTGAGTCGGCGCTACGGTAGCGAAGTCCACTAATCCAAACAGAATCGCAAAGCCTAGAAGCAAGTAGGGTTCGTGGCTGTAAATCAGAATCACGATCGAAAGCGCGCGTACCGCATATAAAAAGCACAGGATTTTTCGGCTGCTCCACCGGTCCGCTACAATTCCGGACAGTAAGATGCCAGCGATATTAAAGCCGGCAAGCAGACTGACAGCGGCACTGGTGACTGTCGTTGAAAAGCCGTGATCGTGAGAAAAGGGAATCAAATGAGTATCCATCAGCCCCACGGTCGTAAATCCGCAGATCAAAAACGGCAACATCAAAAACCAGAATTGCCTCATCCGAAACATCCCGGTCACTGAAAGAGCAGTTGTTTTGGGCGCTGTTTCTTTTTCCGCAGCCGCAAGCCCGCCTATCGGCTCTGCATTCTTTTCTGAAGGATTGTTTCGCAGCATCAGCATTGCAGCCGGAAAGACAATCACGATTAACAGCAGCCCTAACACCACAACCGTCAACTTCCAGCTAAACCAATGGATCAGCATGAGTGAGCCGGGAACGAGAAGCATTTGCCCAGCGCCAAAGCCTGCTTCCATGATCCCAAAAGCTAGTCCGCGCTTTTTGCTGAACCAATTGACGACCAACACACTTGCTGCCACATTCGATGCCCCGCCAACTCCAAGCGAGACACCTAATCCATAAAGCAAAAACAGCTGCCAAGGCGAAGTGACAAAGTATGTTAAGAAAATACTGACTCCTGTCAGCAGCGCACTCCATGACAAAACAGCCCGAGCACCCCATTTATCCACAAGCCGCCCGATCACAGGCTGAGATATGCCATAGACAATAAAGCTTATCGTAGAAATCAGCGAGATGGTGCCTCTATCCATTGAAAATTGCCGTTCCCACGGCTCCACAAACGCACCAAACGACAAGCGCACCCCCTGAACGGCCAATAAGATCAAAAAGGTGACGGAAACGATGATCCAAGCATAATGCAGCCTTTTCATGATAGCTCCAAATCCCACCGTTCTTCTGTCAGACGCTGCCCCCATAATGGCGCTTCTTCTTTCACTTCACTTATCCTGAATCCAAATTTTTCGTAGAGCGGACGGGCCTCAGCCATGGTGCTCACCGTCCAAAGGAAAATGCGTTCAAACCTCATTTCCCTGCAGTATGCAACCAGATGCTCAAGCAATTGAGTGCCGAGCCGTCTGCCCCGAAAATCGTCATCAACCAGGAACCATCTGAGCTGCACAGTCTTTTCCTCATGTTTGACCAAACCCACACAGCCGGCAAATTTCCCGCCGTTTTCCGCGATCCATATGTTTTCGATTTCCGCATCAAATGTCTCATGAAGATAAGCTAAAAACGTGTCGTCCCAGCCATGCGCCTCCGCATAAAATTGTCTATGTTTTTCAATGAGGATTTGAAGATCATCCGAAAGAAAATAATCTCTAATCGATATGTCTGACGTTCTGGAAGTTAGTGACTGTGAAAGGATCGCTTCAATTTCCGCCATCGCCTCCGCAAGCTTGTGCTGGTCCTTTTGGTCAATTTCCTTCAGCATCAGTTCTACTTGTTCGTTCGCTTTCTCCTCCAGCTTTTTATAAATCGTTTTTCCTGATTCCGTGACATAAATATAATGGTGGCGCGCATCAGCTTTGCTCTTCTGTTTATAGATCAAATCTTCTTTTTCAAACAGTTTCAACATCCTGCTGACATATCCCCGGTCAAGCCCAAGCTTATCCTGAAGGGCTTTTGCCGTACAGTTAGGCGTATTATAAATTTCAAATAAAATCCGTGTTTCTGTTAAGGAAAACGGGCTGTCGTAAATGTGCTCATTAAGGAAGCCAAGAACATTTGTGTAGAATCGATTGAACTTTCTGAATTTTAAACCGACAGATGATCCACTGGTTTTCAAATCTATCCCCACTTTCTTATATCGTTGATTAAGGCAATTATAATCATAGTTAGTTGCCATAGTCAACGATATATTGAAAAGTGGAGCATTTTCATTTTCCTGATGCTTTCCTTTTCCTGATCACAATCATTGTGATATAGGATATAGCCAGTGAAACCAAGGTATAGACAACAACCCATCCCAAAAATGATAGATTAAAAACGGTAAAGGTGAGCACTAGCGAAATCATCAAACTAAACACCGGCATCAAATACGCATTTTGACAAACACAAGTCCCGACAACCGATAACACGATAATCCCTAACGGCAAAATACCGAATGCGATATCTAATTCATCCACCTGCAACAGCCTCCCTCCAGATTTTTATGCTGCTTGTAAAAAAACATACCCGCAATTAGTAAAAGGATAATTTTCACTCCCTAGATCCACATTTGAAAATTACCCGTTTACATTCACTCCGGACTATGATAATTTAAGAAAGCGCTATCATGATAAGTTAATAGCTTGGATGGAGATGAGGAGAGCCAGGAATCCAACCCCTTTTAAACAAGGGGTGTTTTCTGGCTCTTTTTGTTTTTCGGAAAGGAGGCACGCCACACATCCAGCACAAACAGCAAAGGGGATGATTTTGATGTTTCACATGTTTAAACCGGCTCCTCACATTGAGAGACTCGATGATTCAAAGACGGATGCGGCTTATAAAAGGCTTAGGCTCCAAGTATTCATTGGTATTTTTATCGGCTACGCAGGCTACTACCTGCTGCGGAAAAACTTCGCCTTTGCCATTCCTTATCTGCAGGAACAGGGATTTTCAAAAACGGAACTGGGATTGGTGCTGGCCGCTGTGTCCATTGCGTACGGCTTCAGTAAATTCATCATGGGCATGGTGTCTGACCGCTGCAATCCGAGATATTTTCTCGCGACAGGCCTATTTTTATCAGCAATCGTTAATATTCTTTTCGTTTCAATGCCTTGGGTGACTTCGAGCGTCACCATCATGTTCATTTTTATGTTTATCAACGGATGGTTTCAGGGAATGGGCTGGCCGCCATGCGGCAGGACAATGGCCCACTGGTTTTCCATTAGTGAACGCGGGACAAAAATGTCGATCTGGAATGTCGCCCATAACATAGGCGGCGGTATTCTTGCTCCGCTTGTCACTCTTGGCATTGCGATGTTCGCGACTTGGAAAAGCGTGTTTTTCTTCCCAGCCATCATCGCCATTATCATTTCATTTTTGATTGTTTTATTGGTTCGCGATACGCCTCAATCTTGCGGACTCCCGCCAATTGAAGAGTATCGTAATGACTATCCCAAACACGCTTTTAAAAATCAGGAAAAAGAATTAACAACAAAAGAAATTCTTTTTCAATACGTGCTGAACAACAAATTTCTTTGGTACATCGCGTTTGCGAATGTATTTGTCTATTTTGTACGGTACGGCGTTGTTGACTGGGCACCTACTTACCTAACAGAAGCCAAAGGCTTTTCTCCTGAGGACTCGCGCTGGTCGTATTTTCTTTACGAATACGCCGGCATACCGGGAACGATCCTGTGCGGCTGGATTAGCGACCGATTTTTCAGAAGCCGACGGGCACCGGCAGGCGTTTTGTTTATGGCGGGCGTTTTCATTGCCGTATTGGTGTACTGGCTGAATCCCGCCGGTCATCCGCTTGTAGACAACATCGCCCTGATCAGCATTGGCTTCTTAATCTACGGACCTGTTATGCTGATCGGCCTGCAAGCGATTGATCTTGCGCCGAAAAAAGCAGCCGGAACTGCGGCTGGTTTAACCGGATTTTTCGGATACATCGGCGGATCCGCTTTCGCCAACGCCATTATGGGCTTTGTCGTTGATCGATATGATTGGAACGGCGGCTTTATCATGCTGGTCTCTTCCTGCATTCTTGCCATCGTCTTCTTAGCTTTGACGTGGAATACAGGAAAACGGGCGGAGCACGTTTAAGAAAGAAAAACAAAAGATTAATCGTTTTCCAACACGCTGTTTACATCTGTTTTTTAATATGAAAGGCAGAGGTATGGCTTATCTATAAGGAGGAGAAATTATGCGGAAAAATAGAATACTAGCCTTGGTTCTTCTGTCGCTGGGCTTACTCTCATTTATGGTAACACCAGTGTCGGCAGCGTCAAAAGGAAACCTGCTGTCACCTGACCGTATCCTGACGGTCGCGCACAGAGGGGCTTCCGGATATGTGCCTGAACACACGATCCTTTCTTACGAAACCGCTCAGAAAATGAAAGCAGATTATATTGAACTGGATCTGCAAATGACAAAAGACGGCAAATTGATTGTCATGCACGATGAAAAACTGGACCGCACCACAAACGGAACAGGCTGGGTGAAAGACCATACACTCGCAGACATTAAGAAACTTGACGCCGGTTCTTGGTTTAATGAAGCCTATCCGAAAAAAGCAAAGCCGCAGTACGCCGGCCTTAAAGTTCCTACATTAGACGAAGTATTAGACCGTTTCGGAAAACACGCGAACTACTACATCGAAACAAAATCGCCTGACACCTACCCAGGTATGGAAGAAAAACTGATCGCTTCTTTGCAGAAGCATAAATTACTGGGCAAACGTTCTAAGCCCGGCCAAGTGATCATTCAATCGTTCAGCAAAGAAAGCCTGGTAAAAGTCAAGCAATTACAGCCAAACCTGCCAACTGTTCAATTGCTGGAAGCCAAACAAATGGCGTCAATGACAGATGCTGACCTAGAAGAAATCAAAACATACGCTGTCGGTGCGGGTCCGGATTATAAAGCCTTGAATCAAGAAAACGTCCGCATGATCCGCAGCCACGGTCTCCTGCTTCATCCTTACACAGTCAATACGGAAGCAGATATGCGCCGCCTGCTTGACTGGGGAGTGACAGGAGTGTTCACAAATTACCCTGATGTCTTTCAGCATGTGAAAAAAGACTACAAAAAAAGCTTAGAATCCTAGGATTCTAAGCTTTTTCTCATTGATTTTCACCAATAACAGCTTCTGCAACATTGACCGCATGATCGCCGATACGCTCCAGGTTGCTGATCATATCGACAAAGACAATGCCCGCTTGTCCAGTGCACAGCCCTTCATTCAGACGGATAATATGCTTTTTGCGAAGCTTCCGTTCCATTTTATCAATTTCATCTTCTTTTTCAATGACTTGATCAGCGATCTTCACATCATTCTGGTGCAGAGCATCCATAGACGCCTTCACAGTAGAAATCGTCAAATCCATCATTTTCGTTAAATCCGCCATGGCAGATTCAGTAAGAACCACACGATGCGCCTGCTGATATTCAATCAGTTCAATCACATTTTCGAAGTGATCTCCGATTCTTTCAATGTCTCTGACTGTATCCATCAGCATATGATGCTCCTCAGACTCGTGCTCTGAGAGAGAGCTTGAAGAAAGCTCAATCAAATAATCAGTAATTTTTCGATCAAGATTGTTAACCGCATCCTCTAACTGGTAAGCATTTGCCGCGTATTTCGGCTGTTTTGTGACCAAGAACTGTTTTGTAACCTCCAGCCCCTGCACCGCAAAGTTCCCCATTTGCAGAACTTCTTCTTTTGCTTGCCCGAGAGCAATAGATGGAGATTGCTCAATAAAAATCGGATCAAGATGCGACTTGTATTCCACCATTGAGTCCTTGCCTGGAATCAGTTTTGTTACGATCAAAGCCAATATCCCGACAAAAGGAAGCTGTATGAGTGTATTGGACGTATTAAAGATTCCGTGCGCAAAGGCAATCGTCATTTTGGGATCAAGCCCCATTGAAGCCTGCAACCATAAGATCAAAGAAGTAAACGGCTTGAGCAAAATCAGGAAAATCGCTGTCCCGATAAGGTTAAACAGCACATGAGTAGCCGCAGCACGTCTCGCGGCAACAGATGCACCTAGAGACGCGAGAATCGCTGTGATCGTCGTTCCGATGTTATCCCCGAATAACACCGGAAGTGCGCCGTTAATATCAATCAGACCATCTGAAAATAAACCTTGCAGGATACCGATCGTGGCGCTGGAACTTTGCACGAGTACCGTAAACAATGTCCCAATGACAACACCTAAAACCGGATTGGTGCTCATACTAACCGTTAAATCATGAAACGCTTCAAGTGAACGGAGCGGTTTCATGCCGCCGCTCATTAGCTCCAATCCATAAAACAGAGCCCCGAATCCAAACACAATCTGGCCAGCATTTTGTATATTTTTATGTTTAAAGAAAAACAGTAAAAATCCGCCGAGAGCAATAATCGGCAAGGCATAGGCCCCTATGTCGATTCCGATAATAAACGCGGTAACCGTCGTTCCAATATTGGCCCCCATAATGACCCCAATGGCCTGGCGAAGCGTCATAAAGCCCGCACTGACGAGCCCTACGGTAATAACCGTGGTTCCGGAACTGCTCTGAATCAAAACCGTCACAATGATCCCCGCCAATACGCCCATCAGCGGATTGCTTGTAAAACGGTCTAAAATATTTCTTAATCTATCTCCAGCCGATTTCTGAAGTCCCTCTCCCATGAACTTAATCCCAATCAGGAAAATACCGAGACCTCCGAGAAATTCGAACAGTAATGTTTGTAAATCAATCGCCAACATGTTCACCTCTGTTTAGACATTATTCAGCAAACTCACTTCGATTATGTTTCAAGTTCAATTGGTTGTAAATAAAACAACCGCTGAATTTACAATAACTTAACAATCAGCCTTATGGTCCTATTTAACGTTTACATTCGTGTAATATTTCGCCGATGAACATGACCAATCGACTACAAAATTCTTACATCATCACAAGGTTTTATCATGGCAATTATTCTTTCCCTTTCCAGCTTTCCGTATACAGAAACGGCATCCGCTTTACAGTTCTCCTGAGCAAGGTTTAGCAATAATGAGAACGGGAATGATACAGGAAACACTACTCTTCAATTATAGAAAGGAGTATCACCATGAAACAAAAGCTGTTACTTTCAGGTCTCGCTGTTTCAACTGTCGGCATCACTTCTTATCTATTAAAGGACCCGTCAAATCGCCAAAAAGCAAAAGAATTCATTCACAGCATGAAAATGAAAATGACAAAACAGCCTGAAATGGAGAAGTTCCCAGTCGATAAAGCCGGCCACCCGCACCCGCAAGATATCGAGGATAACAAAATGGTATCCGAAGGCTCCATGTATCCCGTCCAATATTACGATGAAAAAAAGAAGTAATCTAAAAGCTCTCTTCGATAAAGGAAGAGAGCTTTTAAATTTACCCTTTTCGTCTGACCCCGCTCATCACAAATCCACTTTCAGGCAATGACGGCATCCTGGCAAGACTGTAATGCAGCGATTGTACCGGAACGTCGTATTCTACCTTATTCACGAGAAAATCCAAGCTTGCTTTCATGACTTCAATTGTTATCCCTTCCCCCGGACAGCGATGCCCTTTCTCCGCGTCACCTCCGCCTTGAGGAATCAAATCAAACGGATTTTCCTGACGATCCTCAAATCGTTCAGGCCGAAATTCATCAGGATGATCCCATAAGCGGGGATCGTGATTCGTTCCATATACATCAAGCAATACAGATGTCCCCTTCTTAAACTCACAGTTATTCCATACAAAATCCTTTTTAACAAGCGCTCCTAAAAACGGTGCGAACGGATAATATCTGCGGACCTCCTGCACAAACATTTCTCTTTCCCGGCTGCTTCCAGAACCCAGCCATTTCTTATACGCAGAATGCTCGTGAAGCGCCAAAGCTGAAAACACAAGAAAATAAGAAATAGCGATGATAGGCCGCAGTACATTCATCAGCTCAATGGCTGCCATCCGGGAATCCAGCTGGCTTCCATCTTCTTGTGTGTGAAACGCCATTTCATGCAGCGCTGTTCCGGCAGATGTTTTCAGCAAGCCGGCACGAACATCTTCAATCATTCTTTCAATCCACTCTTCAGCACGCGGCCTTGCTCTTCGTCCCTTCCAATGACGCGGCCCCACCGCACCGAACGCGTCGACCATATCAATGAAATCATCAGCTCTCTCTTTGACTTCTGTTTCTTTCAGCGGAACACCTGCCCAATAGCACGCTACCCGGCATAAGATTTCTTTTGCTTCTTCAAATAACACAACCTGATCTGCCTTCTCCCATCTCGTGACTGCCGCTTCCCATTCCTCTGTCATCAGCTCAGCCAAACGCTTTTGATGCGGCGGTGTCATTAATGACAGAAAAAGCAGCTTCCGATGAAGATGAGCTTCACCATCCATTGTCTGGATTGCATGAACGCCAAACAGGGATTTCTGCACACGTTTCGGGAGAGCACCCTGCCGCTGAAATCGCTCCGTATCGTAAAATACCTTCGCGGCCTCCGCGCCGCTCATACAAATAAATGTTTTTCCAAGCAAACGCGCCTGAAACAAATCCGATTGGTAATGCTCTTTTCTATTCTTTACAAACAAATATCCTTCCCGCACCAAAGCCAGACTGTTATCGAGGCTTTTGTCATGTGGAATCTGCTCATTCATCCCGCAACCCTACCTTCCTTTTTACCCTCTTTTTTCACGTTATCTCACGATGATAAACCCAATGACAGTATTTGCTTCTAAGCATTTTTTCTTTATTTATAACGATGAAAAGCAAAAAGTTGTACTTGCTCTGCGCATTGCAGGGATCGGCAGCTTTTCCATCCACACAGCTTTCTCTAAATGTCGATGACGAATTTAATGATACGGATGGAACCTTCATCCTGCACGATATGCAAAAGGATCAGACATTTGGCTGCAACAGAGAACGGTCAAACAAAAGACAAAAACTCCGCAGTCCACCTTTAAAGTCGTGAACCCTTAATCAATTTGCAGGTAAAAACTGTTCGGGATGAATACGATGTCAAACGGCGGGACGGGGTCAATCGTGAATTTGAATCATGGAACCGAGACCATACGCTTGGCTCGGCCATGCGCGAATCCGCAGTCTGGTATTATCAGGATTAGCGAGAGACATCGGCGAGGAAAGAATGAAAACATGGCTTTATACATTGTCTTACGACAACGCAATTTGGGCTGCAAAGCTCTTTGACAATTTCTCCGCTGGCACAAGAAGCCTTTTTGGAGAAGCTTTTAAAAAGTGGCGCTTCCATTTGATCAATCAGTGATGAAAACAGTTATGCGCATGATGATTCAAGAAGAAGGCGATCATTACACGTTCTACGGGAAAACCGGAACCCGACTGACAAATATGGGGGTAGGCTGGTTTATCGGATTCAATAACACAGAGCATGGCTCATGTATTTTTGCACCAATGTTTGATTCCGGCACAAAAGCTAAAAACATCACAGTGAATATCCTGAAAAAGCATGGCCTGATCACATCATAAATGAAGGAGCCCTGCAAATAGGCAAGGCTCTAAATCTCATGCTCAAAACAATAATGATTCACAAGCTCTTCAATCAAATCATGATCGGGAAATTCCCCGTTAAATTCAAATTCAATTTCTTCCACAAATTCGCCGTGATGATACACATGGATGGCTCCGTTTTGACGGACGACGCTAAACTCCGGCTGAAATGTATATCCGCTTCGTTCAATTGCTCCCACTTCTTACCCCGCCTTTCAAAGCAGTAATTCATACACCTCGTTTAATTCCTTGGCCCGTTTTTGATCCTGTTCATTCTGGGCATACTTAATTTCTTTTTCTAACACATGATTCAAAAAAGACATTTCATTGTCATCTAAGTCTTTTACAAATTCCTCTTCATTCGCATACCGCTTCGCCAGCATCTTCTTGCAAATCCGCTGGCAGACTTCATTTTCAAGATGGTTCGAAAGTGATTCACGCAAATAACCGAGTGTAACATCCATTTTATGAACACCTTTCCTTCCGCTATCTTTATCCTATAGCTTGCTAAAATAGGAAAAATCCATACGCCAAAAATAAAAAAAGAGACATCCGTGAATGTCTCTTTTCCATGTTATTCAACCGCTTGATCGCTTTTTGTCACATTCGCCTGCGTACGTTTGCCAATCCCAAACCCATAATAACTAATGACCACAAGCGCTAAGAAAATCACGCCTACAATCAGAGAGATACGAGTATCATCGTTGAACCACATGCCGACCAGAACCATCAGCAAGAAAGCAATCGTCACATAGTTTGTGAAAGGTGCAAACGGCATTTTGAATGGATGTTTATCTAATGCAGCGCCCTTCGCTTTTCTGAATCCGATGTGGCTGATCAAGATGACAAACCAAGGAATCATACCAGGCAGCACGCTTGCGCTGTACACATACACAAAAACCTTCGGCGGCGCGATATAGTTCAGCACAACACCGACAGCCAAACCGATCATTACAGCAATTGTGCCGTAGAGCGGCACCCCATTGCGTGAAATCTTCGTAAAGAATTTCGGTGCTTGTCCATTTACCCCAAGTGTATAGAGCATGCGTCCTGCACTGAAAATACCGCTGTTACAGCCCGACATTGCCGCTGTAATCACGACAAAGTTAATAATGCCGGCCGCTGCCGTAACTCCGATTTTCGCGAACGTAGACACGAACGGACTTCCAAGTGAATTGAGCTCATCCCAAGGATACACTGTCACGATCACAAAGATAGCGCCAATATAGAAAATCAAAATACGCCAGATAATACTTTGAATCGCACTTCTTAGCGTGTTTTTCGGGTCTTTCGCTTCACCGGCTGTAATCCCGATCAGCTCAACCCCTTGATAGGCCGCAATAACGAGAGACAGCGCAAAGAAGAAGCCAGAGAAGCCGTTAGTAAAGAATCCTCCGTGAGACCACAGGTTCGACAATCCGATCGCATCTCCGCCGTTGCCAAATCCGAAGAAAATGATCCCGATTCCGGCAATAATCATCAAGATAATCGTCACGATTTTAATCATCGCAAACCAAAACTCAAACTCACCAAACGACTTAACAGAAATTAAGTTCGCCGCCCCGAGAATCACCATTGCCACGATACCAGGTATCCAAGCAGGCAAATCCGGGAACCAATATTTCATATACGAACCGACAGCGATAATTTCTGACATGCCGACGATAACCCACTGGAACCAGTTGCTCCAGGCTGTCATATAACCTGCCAGCGGATGAATATAGTTATGGCCGAATGTCGCGAAAGAACCCGTGCTCGGCTCGACATACAGCATTTCACCCATCGCACGCATGATAAAAAAGATAAAAATTCCGCATATTGCATAAGCCAAAAGGACAGACGGACCAGTCCATGAAATCGTGCTGGCAGAACCCATAAACAAGCCAACACCAATCGTACCTCCCAAGGCGATCATCTGAATATGACGCGCGCCCAAGCCCCTCTTTAATTCTTGATTTGCCACTCCTCTTCCTCCTCTTAACAAAATACTCGACATCTTTCTCAACAATCAATTATAACAATCTGAAAATTCAAACTTAATATTGTTATATAATCTCCAAAATTACTTATTTCATCATAATAAATTTCTCTGGAAAATACAATTGTTTTTTTCAGGTAAACACCTTTAGTCAGAGTTTTTCATCTACACTTCATTTAAAATCTTTTATATAAATATAATTAAATTGTTTGAATGTTATTATCCCTAAAATTCTCATAAAAAATAAGCTGTTCACAATGAACAGCTTTCTAATAAGTCACGCCAGTTAGACGTTTTAATGTTTCAAGCCACTCGGTATCTCCGGTGCCGTAGCTCTTGCTTTGCCCCACATCTCTAAGAGATCCATTGCTGTAATCAATTGATAGAATGAAATCCGGAATGGCATCATACCCGGCTTCCGCCATTTTACTGAGCTCCGAACGATAGTGAGATATAGCATAGGAAGCCGTTTGTTTTTGTACAGGATCTTTTTCAAGCTCTTCTTTATATACGTCTAATAAGTCACGTCCATCAGGTGTGACGTACCGCCCGTCGATCACTTCTAAATCCCTCAACTGATAGCCTGTGACGTCGTACATCTCACGAGCAGCTTGATACTTTTGATATGCCTCTTCGGAATATTGTGTCGAGTCGATACTTTGGCTTTTCATGATATGTAAAAATAGCTCTTTGCTGTTGTCTCCAGCTTGCAGCGCTTGCTCAATTTGCTTTATGAGTGCCTCATCTTTCGTCCCGCTCACCTGTACCTTATAGTCAATCGGCGTAATCGTAAACGTCAGCTCTGTCCCCTCCGGAATGTGAATATCGTTTCGATTCAACAGCACTTGCAGCTGCTGGTTGACCTGGCTCCGCTGATACACCTTTTCATTCTCAGCTTCCACTTCCCCATGAAACGTGACATTGCGAAACACAGCATCCTGCAGGTTATAGTTTTGCGCCTTCCCTTTGAATAGCCACTCTGTTTCATTATCGTAAGCAGCCTGTCTTTCCGCAGCTGACAGATCACTTCTGAAATAAGGCGACTTTGAATTTTGATATTTATCCTTAATATAGCCTAATGGATCAGACTTTGTTTTGTTAATCGCATTTATCCTGCTGTATTTTTCATCCAGTATTTTGATTCTGATATCACTCTCAGATTCATAGGGGTTATTGGATTGAATCACTGTTTCTTCCCCTGTGTCCCTCACTGTTCGATCATTTGCTGATTGATACACTTTGCTGAACGTTCCGCTGTTTCCAGCCACACTGGTTTTAGAATAATTGAACTGATTGATTCCCTTATTGGCAGATCGTGACTCAAGCCTGCTGTATGCCTTTTCCAGCACCGCCGCTGTATTTTCAGACGTATTCTCGCGCTTGGCAGCCGGATCCTGTTTCAATATGTTCTGTACCATCAGCTGTGTGCGGATAAATTGCCGATTCAGACGCATTGGATTCCCCCCTGAACAATTCTCTCTTAGTCTTTTTTATCGGCAATACCAATGTATATATTAACCTCAAAAAACATTTATTTACACCCGAAGCGTTATTATGTATGATGGAAATAAAAGGAGGTTGTTTACATGACGAAAAAATGGCTCATTCCATTCGCTATTATGCTGTCTGTCTTCTTCACCTTTACGCATTCGGCATCAGCCGCCGGAGTCACTGCTATTACAGGAAACAATTCATTTGATACCGCAGCGCCAATCGGTTATTGGAAATATAAGAATATCGATACAACGATACTGGAAGCCGGAAAAGATGAAGCCTATTTTACCTTTACAGCTTATAAGGGAGAAAAAGTATACGTAAGAAGTACATACCAGAACGCGTACACAGGGATGAAAATCGAAATTTACGATAAGAACAGAGTTCCTGTTTCGCAAGGCACAGAAGTCATTAACCCCAATACTTTCTCTTCTTTTATTTATGCCAATGCTGACGCCCAAAACACCACGGATACCTTCTATGTCAAAGTGTCACGCGGCACTTATACCGGGAACATGTATTTTACACTTTCAATTGAAAATCGGATCAAATCCGGCAGCGGAACGTTCTCATTCAGCGGTGTTGCCGATAATAAAGGAAATACAGCCCTTAGCCCCTCAGGTTCTGACTCCAGCGTGATCAAGGTTGATTTAACAAACCAATCCGGAATACCGCGCGATGCCATTGTAACTAGAGTACAAACAACCGCCACTCAAACACCAAGCCAGGGAAATACACGCCATATGATCATGACGAGCGAAAACAACGAATGGCGCCGTGCCCTTGTGAATAGCTCAACATCAGGGTCTTATGATATCTCTTTGTCAGATCAACTCAGTGTCGCAAAAGTATGGAGTTTTAAATACAATACATTAGCGACTGCTAGATCGACGATGAGTAATGTCAAAGCAAAAATAGATTATGAATACGATGTCACAAAACAGTTTTAATTCATACAGAGCTGGTTCAAGTTCCATGGGCCGGCTCTTTTTTATGCTAAGCTCCCCTTTACTTAGCCCAAAATGCCATTGTTTTGATAAACTAAAATCAGTACAACCAAGGGAAGTGCAGACATGGCATTAAAACAGCTGAAAAAACTGTTATTTGACCGCCCTCTAAAGGACGGCGTTATCCTGAACAACCGATACAAAATTGAAGAATGCCTCGGCATGGGCGGCTATGGCTTGGTTTATTTGTGCACGGATCTCCATACGCAAACACCTTATGTCTTAAAACAGCTGCGGCCGACAAAAGCGAAAAAGGAAAAAGAAAGAGTCCGCTTCCAGCAGGAAATGAAGCTGATCAAAAGCATTCACCACCCGCAAATCCCAGCCTTCATAGAAGATTTCATCATAGACGGACAGGCTTATTATGCCATGCAGTTCATTGAAGGAGATAATATAGAAGAATTATTATTTTTTCGAAAACAGCCATTTACAGAGCTTATGGCGTTACTGCTGATTTCGCAGTTGCTTGAGATTGTAGAATACCTGCATGATCACCTGATTTTTCACAGCGACATCAGAACGCCTAATATCATCATCAATAATGGCAGGCTCTGCCTCATCGATTTCGGCCTTGCAAAGCAATTGACTACTGAAGAAACGGAGGAAATAAAAGTGAGGAAACAGGATGACTTTTTTGATCTCGGAGAAACACTGTTATTCCTGCTGTACTCTCAATATAAAGGAAAAAAGAAGAAAAACGCCACTTGGCTGGAGGAATTAACGCTGACAAAAGAAGTAACCCTGCTGCTGAAAAAATTATTGGGCATTGATGAAGAGTATCAGCACACCGCTTCCATCCGTGAAGACCTAAACCGTGCCATTCAATCGGCCACACAAAAAAACCCTTGTCCCAAAAGCGGAACAAGAACTTTTTTGGATTAACTGCTGCTGTAGCTCCGGCGTTTGTAACGATGACTGCCGCCATAGCGGTCGTAGTGTCTTCTTTTACCTGAGCTGCTGCTGTAGTGCCTGCGCCGGCTGCTGCTGTAATGCCGATGTCTGCGATATCGGCCGCTAGAACTGCTTGAGAGGTGCTTGATTGTTTTAATGATTTTTTTAAACATATGCTGATCACCTCATTTCTTTCTGCCTATTATATAGAGTTTATAGGAGAAAGAAAACATCAGCGGGGGTCACTCTTTCGAAAACAAGAACCCCGTTCCATTCTCATTTGTCTGCAGCTCATAAGTAATCGACAGCAGCCTGCATATATCATCAATAATCTTTAACCCAAGCCCCTCACTGTTCTGATTACGATCAAATCCAATGCCGTCATCACAAATAGAAACAGTCCCATGTTCAATCGTGACTTCTATTTTTTCAGCTTTTGAATGCTTTAACGTGTTTTGAAAAATATTATCAAACAGCCTTTGCAACCATAACCCGTTGCTCATCCATAGTACATCTTGATCTGCCGGCTTATAGTGCAGCCCAATCCCATTCATACTATACAAATAATCCCATTTTTTCACCGCTGTTTCTAACAGCTCATTTATACGGACTTCTTCATTTACGATATAAGAACTTTCCAACGTCTCAGCGGAATATAGATTGAATTCATTGGTTAATTCCGCGATATAGTGGATTTGCTGATACAATGATTCAAATACGGCCTGATCATCACATTGGCCCTCCAAATAAAATAACTGCAGCCTGAGAGCGGTTAAAGGTGTATTCATGTCATGACGCAGTTTTTGCAAAAGTTCCTTTTTCACTTCTTCCTGCTGCCTCAGTTCCAGTTCACGGTATGTCGTCCGTTCAATTAACAAATTAACCGACTTAATCAGTTCCCCGATTTCATCAGCGCGTTTCACTTCTATTTTATCAGGCACCTTTTGATCACTCGCCAGGTGCCGAATGGTTTGATTCAATAGATTGATTTTATGCAGCAGAGAATGAATCGACTTTGAAAATAAAAAAGCTAACAATAAGAGTGATAATAAAAATACAATGAGCATTGCCGGATACGCAAAAGACCTGTGAAAAGGCATACCATGATTCATCGGTTTAAACATGCTGTCATAAATGACCGACATCAAAATGCTAACCGCCAGCAATAGCACCGGAACACTAATGACGGCGGTACATAGTAACAACTGATATTTTGTCTTGAGCTTCATTTCTTCACAACGGTATTCAGCCGATACCCTTCTCCATATATATTTTCAATAATCTCACCCGCTTGATCATTGATTTTAGCTCTGATTTTTTTAATGTGCACATTGACGATATTCGGGTTTCTGTCTTCGAGCTGCCACAGATATTCAAAGAAATGTTCCTTTGTCAGGGTGCTGTCCCTATTTTCATATAAATAAAAGAAAATTTTCCGCTCAATTGCCGTAAACAGCACCTCATCATGCAAAGTTTCATTGAACACTTTTTTCGTTTCTGCATCAATATATAAATGTTTGATTTGCGTAAAAGTGCCATAATGATGCTCAAGCATATTCTGCATTCTTAACAGCAGCTCCCTCGGATCAAAAGGCTTCACCATATAATCCTCGCCGACCTGCAAACCTTGAAGCTTGCTGTCCATATCATTGCGGGCCGAGAGAAAAATGACCGGAATGCGCAGCCCCAGCTTTTTGATTTTGGCAGACATTTGATATCCGTCTTCACCCGGCAGCATCACATCCATAATGACCAAATCCACCTTCTGAATCACCGAAAGTACATCCGCTCCATCGGTTTTCCACATCACATGATAGCCCTCACGCTGCAAAATCTTTTGCAGCAAACCACCAATCATCACATCGTCTTCAACGATTAAAATATGATAACCCTTCATCCTAGCGAACCTTTCTCATAAACTCCATGGAGAGTTTATATATTTGATCTGGCTGATATAAATAAATACTGTGTGTTCCCCTCAGTTCCTTTATATCGGCTGTATTGAATTGAGCCGCAAACGCTTCATAATCTTTTCGGTTTTGTATGGCATACTTTGAATTTCTATTTTGGTCAGAAACCGCATCTAAGATGAAGATGGGAGTTTCTTTAGGTACTGGCAGATTCACAGATTTGCTGCCGTTTTGGTAAGACTCTAAAAGCTCATGCTCCATATCGGCATTAAAAAATTGTTTGTAAGAAATCGCTTTATAGCTTTCTTTTTCTTCATCCGTTAAAAATGACTGTCGAACCACTTCAGGATTATATACAGCGGAAGGCATAAACCGATGAAAACCAATCGACGTTAACAGATGGAAGCCTCTCACTTTCAGTCTGTCAACCCCGCTCAATTTATACGTGACATACTGCTGGGGCAATCCAATATCCATCGCAATTATCGCCTTTATTTCCTTAGGATATTTCTGTGCCCAATACATCGCTTCAATCCCCGATATGGAATGAGGCATTAGAATATATGGAGGCTTATTTCCGCTTTTCATAAGCGCTTCCCTCGTCTGTTCCAGTATCGTATCAATGTCTCTATCATCGTGAGACACATCACTGTATCCATAACCAGCCCGATCTACAACAGCAATTTTATTTTCCTTTGAAAATTTGCTATACAGCCCCTTCATCTCATAAACAGGCGCAGCAATCCCCGAACCGGACATAAACACAAACGTATCCTTCCCACTCCCCTCTTCATAGACATTCATCTTTTTACCATCCACATCGACTACTGTGCCTTTGCCTTTCATCAGTGCTGCTTCCTTATTTAATTGATAATGGTGATAAATAAATACCGAGACGGATACAAGCAAAATCAAAGCAGCCAAGCCGCCAAAAACGATCTTTAGGACTTTCCATAATGTTTTCATATGATGCTCCTTTCACGTGATACGGAAAGGATACGATATGAAAATAAATTTCTGATTAATATTGAAAAGATTTTATTTTGACATTTGACTTTGCCCTTACGGAAAGGTGTACATTGGGAGCATGGCAGAACATGAATTTACCCACTAATAGCAAATAGTTCATCATAAAAAAACCTTCCTGCTTATAGGAAGGATCGTTTGATCGTAATATTCAACTGTTTGTCGTCATACTTACAAGATGGAAAACTTCACAAGCCATTAATCCTTTTTACCATCTTACCCCAACCAACATCCCCCATTGTTTTAGCTACGATCTGCCCGTATTGACTTAATAGACAAAAGCTAGGAATACCTTGTACGTGACAACTTGTGACAATCTCATAGTTTTGGTCTAATACAATCGGAATATCTATTCCCCTATCAAGAGCATACGTCGAGACAACCTCCATAGATTTCTCTTCTTCTATGTAAGGGACATGTACTCCGATTACTTTCACATTCATATCCTTTATATCTTGAAGGACTTTATCTGTTAATTGGTGACAGTTTGGACAGCTCATTGACCAAAAATAAAGAAGATGATATGTGCCACTTGGACATGTCAAATCAATCTGTGATTGATTCAACCAGGGTAAATGAATTGGCCATTCTTTCATTATTTGTTCAGCTTTCATCCTTTCAATCCTCCTTGTCTTTCAGCTGAAAAGCAATCAGCTTTCCTAATGCCTCTTCAGCTGCAAACGGAGCAACCATTCCTGAAGGGTGTTCATGCTCGCGTTTTAGACATTCATACATCTTCGGTTCAATGTAAGAAGGATCGATCCATGCGATACACCAAGATGCCCAAAAGCACGATTGTCCTTCACTTTCTTGAGCAATTTTGATGACAAAGGGCAGACTGGGCTTCCCGATTCTCATGAGTGAAATGGCCGCTGCCATTCTTGTATCTTCGGCATGACTTTTTAATAAACATGATAGCTCCTTCGCTGCTTCACTCGCGTCTTCCCCAAACTCACCTAAAACAGCCGCAGCAATATTACGTAAAGATCCTTCCTCTTTTAAGGCCTCAACCAAAACAGGTATCGCATCTTTTCCTGATTTCTTTAGCTCCCCTATCGCTTGAACAATTGTGATCTCATTTGTTTTCGCTAAATTCTGAACAGACAGCGACAATTCATCACCATTTGATTTCATAATAGAGCCCCTCTCCTCGTTTAAAACAATAATTCTACACATCCACTATCTGAAACGATTAAGCATGCACCAACAAAGGCTCCCTACACAGACAACCACCACTAATGTATACCAGCCAGCAGTCAATAAATGAATAACATACAAACAAATGCCGCTAAGCCCTAATGCCATAAAAAATGACTTGTAGTATTGAGGCAATGAAAGCTTAAAATCGTTTCGACTTGTATTGTTAAAAGTAAACAGTCTTATTGTCATGAACCATATATATATCCCTAAGCCATATATATACCAATAAACTAAATTCTCAACTGCCATGAAAGCAATAGAAATACAGTAAAGAATAAACAACCAGACTGTATTCATTAGCTCTAGAATAATGATTTTTCCCCAAAGGGCTCCAGGGAATAAATAAAGGGCGCCTGATTGCGAATGCCTGACTATTCCTGAATAATAGGAACTCAACATGACTGCCGAGACGACGAGAAAGAAAAGAAGATAAAACCATTCTGGATATATAAAAATGACGACATAAAAGACGCAGCCCAGCGTGAAGGTATGGATGCTATGAAAAAATAAATGTTTTTTCATAAGCAACAGTTCCAACCACAGAAATGACCAAATACCATTTAGACCTTGCAGTCCCCACCAAGTCTTCCTTGGTTTCTGCATAATTTGCCCTGAACCAAATTGACGTTCTTGAAACTCCTCCCAGAATTCAGCCTCCTTTACCAACGATTCCTTCATTTCTACCAGACTGCTCGTAAAAGAAATTGTTATAAAAGAAACTGCAATGATTCCAATAAATACAGCCACATACAACGGCGACAATGCCTCAAACACTACACCTACGCCACTAATAAAACGACCAATACCCTCCCACAGCCCAGATGAATGTTGTAGAAAGTAGAGTTGAAAAAGACACATGAAATAAATACCCAGCATTAGAAGAAAGACTGAAATGTATACTCTTTTCATTTTCTTCACTGTTCTAGCACATGAGACAGACATCAACCACACTTCAGCGATAAAAAAGAGCCCTACAAAAATTATAGATCTGCCTATTAAATTGATATGCTTACCGGACAGAAGTACAATCAATACATCACCGAATATGGCCGAGATGATCCAAAGCAACGCCTTCCAAGTGACGCTGAAAATTAAAACACTATACACAACTTTTGAAAATGAAGCAGGAGTGCAATACAGCCACATGATATCGGCCATCTGACTTGGCAATCGATTGGAGAAAAGTCCAAATGCCGTATAAAGGATAAAAACACCTGTAAGCACCCAACCAGTAAGATTCATATCCCATATCGCAGATCTTGAAACGAAACTTACTTGAAATCCGATGGCCCCAACAAAAAGGAGCATGATCAAAAAAGGCATCTTTTTTTCCTGACCTTGATTTACAAAACGCCTTTTTGACTGAAGCCATAAAAAAGACATGATATTATTCATCTGACCATTCCCCTAGAAGACGAATCACTTCTTTTCTCCATTCCGATTGTTCCTCTTTGAATTGAGGAACAGACAAACTCTTCATAAGTTCACCATCTCGAATTAATAACACCCTGTCTGCTGTTTCTAATACAAATTCAAGACTATGAGTTGACACAAATGCTGCACAGCCTTGATCTGTCTTGGCTTTTAACCAGTTTGAGAGCCACTGTTTTGATGGAATATCGAGACCTACAGTCGGCTCATCCAATATATAAAGCAAAGCATCTTGAACTATTGCCCCTGCTAAGACAACCCGCTGCTTCTGGCCTCTTGACAGCTGACCACACAATTCATTTGCTTTCTCCTCCAAGTGTACTTCCTTCAATGCATAATAAACCCGTTCTTTTAAACCCTTTTTACCTTGATGAAATCCTCTTGCCCTGAACTGAATATGTTCAGCAGCTGTTAATGTCGGATACAGGTAAGGCTGATCCGGAATGAGCGCTACTTTTTTTTGAACAGTTACATGGCCCGGAGGAGAACCATCAATGAGAATGTTGCCTTTATCTGGCTTGTAAAGCCCCGTCAAACATCGAATTGTCGTTGTTTTTCCAGCTCCATTTGGCCCTAATAGCGCCACAATTTCTCCTCGCTTTATTGAGAAAGACAAATGTTCAATCCCATCACCATTTCGATAGCACTTTCTTAAATCTTGTACTTGCATCAATTGCATCAAATCTTCTCCTAATCATTAGAATGAAGTATACTTTGGTTTTTCGTGATGCATATGTTTCTGAAGTTTAAATTGCCACAGCGGCATACAGACGAGCACTAAATTATGAATGAAATGAGCTGCTAATACACATATAAAACCAAATTTGATAAATAGAACTCCCAAAAAGCAACCGAATATAAATAGATGTAGCCAACGTATCCACCTTGGATCATATCCAGTTACTTGGTGCATAATCGCCCATAAAAAGGACGATACAATAATGGAAATAATGATATTTCCACTCAACCACCAAATGACTGAAATCATTAGCAACCGATAGATGACCTCCTCTCCGACTGAACTTTGTATGCTCATATTCAATCCTTGTCTAAAAGTAAAACCTGATAGAAAGACGGTTCGGTTAGAAAGCTCAGGAGATATACTTAAATAATGCTTTTTCTCTAATATGTTAAACAGTAGAGAAGTCACTCCCAAACTAATGAGCCCCGCTCCTATTCCGTAGAAAATCTGAATCATTGGTTGTTCAAACGTTTTCCATCCTAATTCACCAGCAAGCGCATTTCCTGCCATTGAACATATAAATACTACAAACCCTGTTAATAATCCTGTAAGAAGTGTAGACAAAACACCTAACAAGCTGACCGTTTTGACACTCATCCTTGCATCATAAGCATTCACAATTGTCAATTGGATGTCTTCTTTTAGTGTCAACGACTGGCATATTATAATCAACAAACCTAGAACAAGGCTAGTGATTATACTTGTTTGCACATCCATAAATACAAGTATGAGAATGGCAACTACCATCGCTATAGCTGAACCCAACATACCAGATACTCCGAATGTCGACTCCACTTGTTCATCTCGAATGACTTTACTCATTTGATCAGTTAGTATTTCTTGTTCAGTCCCAATATAAGAAATTCGCCCACCCTGTAATTCAACTGTCACCTTTAGTCGAATATCTCCAGCTTCCGCTATGTACCAATAAGTACTGACCTCGCTAAAATCTTCTTCTTTTTTACCAGTACCAGTCATATTTACTCTAGACCAAAGTCCATCAGGCGAAACCATTAACCTCTGCTTGAGTGCCTCTGGAGAAACTTGTTCAAACTTCCCTGAGAGGGACTTTTTGGGAACGTCCGCATAAAAAAAAGTGATTTCTCGATTGGCATTGACACCAACTACAAATGATTGATTTTGGTGAACGAAACGGACTCTCCATGATTCGACCAACCCGACATCATATAAAACCTTTCTATTTTTCTTAAGTATGCCTAAGTGATGAAGTTTATTCACTGTATCATGGTCATACCAATATACCGAATAAAAATCCCAGTTTTCCACATCCATCCCAACAAACTCTTTTATAAATTGTATACTTATTTCCTTTGCCTCATCTTTGCTTAAGAGCAGTGAAGCAATTGTTGGAGGCTTAAATTTAATAAATAACAGCAATCCAACAACTGCCAAAATAACCCAAAATACCACCGATAGACTATTCATTCCTCATCCCTACCTTGACTTCTTTTTGAAAAGGCAAGTCCGGTTCTGAAAGCTCAATTTTCCCAATACATTTGCAATTTTTAGCATCACATTTTAATTGAAACAAACGATCAGGTGAACCAATGTCTGCCATGCTATCTTCTAAGATATGTCCTAGTGGCAAATCCTCTAATTGGCAGGGAGTTACATATCCATCTGCTCTAATGTACCAGGCAAGATATCCAGGCGTACAAAAATCTGTTGTGAAAGAACTCTCTTCATGCTCCCAGTCAATGATGTTCAGGCAGTCTCCCCATCGGACACGGGCTTCCCTAAGCTGATTTTTAACCAGCTCTTCAAAATCAACAGCCAAAGCCCTAAAACCTTCTGTCGCTCGTCCGACAGATAACGTTTTTCCTGCACGAAAGATAAAAGCACCCGCATTGGCACATCGCTCCACCACATCAGATACTTCACCGGCATTAGACTCATTGATAGTCATAGCAACAATCACTGGAATGTTTGCTTCTGATAATTTTTTGATGGTATTCATACTTTCTTTAAAACCGCCTTTTCTGCCTCTTAATCGGTCATGAGTATCATCCATACCATCAATACTAATCTGTACAGAAACATTCCCTAAGTGACTGAGTAATTCAACTTCATCATCTCGCCAATTCAATCCATTACTAAATACATTTACATTGGTAAATAGCGAACTTGCAGCAACGACTAATTCTTTAAACCCTTTAATTAGCTTCGCTTCACCTCCGGTCAGTGTAATATCAGAAACTCCATGGGCTGCTAGCTTTTGCATAACCAAAATCCATTGTTCACTATATAGTTCCTGCGGATATGGTTTTCCTGAGCTGGCATAACAAAAAGAACAGCTTAAATTACATGCATTTGTCAACTGCAGAGTACAACTAATAGGTAAATATGAATCTAACGAACCTGAAACATGTAAAGGCTGATCTAACAGCCCTTGCGTCCAAGCCTCTGTAAAGGGATGGGCACTAAGCTCATCTTTTAATTGTTCAGCACTCATCTCTTCTTTCTGTACAATTTCCCAAATACGTGCCGTTTTGTGGAGGTTTTTGTTTTTTGATAAAAGAAACGCCAACTGTGCTCCACGTCCACTGAGTCTAAAATAAAACATACTTTTTCTATCAACCATTACTGCACCATGAGGCTGTAAATGAACCGCTAACTCTGGTAAATCGATATCCTTAACCCGATCATTTGACATATAAAATCCCCCTCAAGAGAAAATAAGGAGTATAAGCATATATGCTCAACTCCCTATTCTCAAATGTTAAATTGCTCTCATAGCAGGATGCGGAAGTGCACAAACACGTGTCATAGCAATACTCTTCGAGGCCCAGCAGCCCATACAGCCGGCAGCCTTTACAATCGAAGTACCCCCTGGCTTTATAAGACCTTTTTTACTCACAGATTCCCATTCTTTTTGGTTTCTTTTCATAAGTAAAACCTCCTCTCAATTCAATTTTGCATAGAGTCTATAGACATAGCTTCCATGCGATACGATAATACCAGATTGCAATTGTCGAAGTAAGGGGAATTTTGTATATTATCCTAAAAATTACATTAAATAGATATAAGTGGAGCATCTTAATCTCAAACAATCTCTGCGAGGAAATTAAATCAAGAGATTATTCCAAATAAATTTTAGTGATTATATAAAGCAATGACTTTAGTTAAATGAATTCTCCTCTAATTTAAATAAAATATTCATACTAAAACCCCTTTGGCTAAGATAACCAAAGGGGTTAAACATTTTACTCCACAGTAACACTCTTCGCAAGGTTACGCGGCTTATCAACATCACGGCCGTGATGCAGTGTAGCATAGTAAACGTCAGCTACAATGGAACAACAAAAACCAACACGAGCAAGCGCTGCGTTTACTTCCGGCAGTACGAATCTATTATCCGCACCGTCTAGTCCATTCAGTGAGATGATGCAAGTGTTGTTCCGCGAGTGGCAACTTCCTTAACGTTTCCTCGGATGTATAGGTTTACATGCTCTTTGTGTTGCCAGTGCGAATACTGGTATACCTTGTTCGATCAAGGCAATCGTGCTGTGCTTCAGCTCTCCGCCGGCAAATCTCTTTCAGCTTCAGTGCGCCTTCGACACATACAGAACGATGTCGGCCCTTGGAAGGCTTGTGGACGAACGGACTTTGAACAACTTGTAAAAAACACCCGCTTGTATTTACAAGCGGATGTTAGATCTTTCGAAATGAACCAAACAAAGCAGTAGATTATTGATTGATATCTTTTAGCGCCTGTTTCGGTTGTGAATTAAAAATCAGCAATGATGCCATAATTGCAATCATAACCCCTGATGCACCAATCCAGGTAATCGAGGCCAATGATACGTTTTCTACAAAAACTCCCCCTATCCCTGCGCCGACTGCCATGGCGAGTTGCATCATGGACTGATTAATGCTGAGCAAAACACCTGACATTTCCGGTTCTATTGTAGCCAAGTGAAATTGCTGTGTCGGACCGGTAGACCATGCGGCAAACGACCATAATATGAGAATCACCAACACTCCGATATAGGAATGAGTGACAAATGACAGCAGAATCAGTGCGACGATATGCAATGTCATTCCGCCAACAAGTGTAAAAGACACTCCCCATTTGTCGGTGCTTAATCCCCCAAATTTCGATCCAACTAAACTGGCAACTCCAAATATAAGCAAAACACCGCTAAGCAACTTGCCGCTTATTCCTGAAATGTTCAAGAGATACGGTGACAGATAGGTATAAGCAACAGAGTATCCCCCGAGCCAGAAGAAAGTGATTGATAATCCTATCGCCACTTTCCGTTTTTTGAAAAGAGAAAGCTGTTGAAGCAAAGGTACAGGCTTATCCCCTTCAGTATGCGGAAGAGTAAAGAATATAACGGCCATTGCGATCAATCCCAACAAAGCAATTGCACCAAATACAGACTTCCAGCCTAATGCTACTGCTATCATTCTTCCAAGCGGAACACCTATGATTAAAGAGGCGGTAAATCCCATAACAACAGTAGCGATGGCACTACCTTGCTTCCCTTCCGATGCAATCTTAGCGGCAATCGTTAATGCGGTGACAACAACCACACCTGCTCCCATCGCCATAATGATCCGAGCAGCAATAAACCATCCATAACCAGGCAGTACAAAAGCCAGGACATTGCCAAACACAAACAAACCGAGGGCATACATCATCAACCTGCGTCTATCCATACTTGCTGTCAATGCCATAAGTACGGGTGTGGAAAGAGCATATACAAGTGAAAAGATCGTAATAAGCTGGCCCGCGGCAGCCAAAGTGATCCCGAGAGTATGAGCAATTTGATCCAAAATTCCCGAAATGATGTACTCTGAGGTTCCAACTAAAAAGCTGACAATGGCTAAAATATAAATTTTCCAAGTATTAGACATAGCATTCACTCCTTAATCATTAATAAACATATCACGAAATATCGATATGTTATTATAAAAAATAAACACATCGTAATATGTCGATATGTATAGTGTAAAAATAAACATCCTTTGATGTTTATTTTTATATCTCTGTTTTAAGAAAGTCAGCAAGTTTCCCAATGGCTTCTTCATCTCTTTTGTAATACGTGTACTTTCCGATTCGTTCCGCCTTAATCAGGCCGGCTCTTAAAAGGATGGTAAGATATTGAGAAGCCGTCGATTGCGTCATTTTCAATTTGTCTGTTATTTGACTGACACATACCCCGATTGTGTTCATATCAATCCCTTCATGGGGTGCAAAATGACGATCAGGCTCCTTCAGCCATTGTAAAATTTGCAGCCTTGATTCATTTGATAAGGCTTTGAATACTTCAATTGGTTCCATACCAATTATTATATCGTTATATTCCGATATGTCAATTCGTTTTTTGGCAACTGACTTCTTTTTAGACATTAAAAATCTGAAGACTTTTTTCAGTTCCGAAGCATGTTTTCATGACTTCCAGTTAAAATGAGTTTAATATCGATCAAGTGATCAATCCACTAGCATCAAATTCATTATTTAAATAGATGTAAAAAACATCCGCTCGTAACAAAAGCGGATGTTAGATCTTTCGAAATGAAACCATTGAATCTTCAGGAATAACAAGACAGTGTGCTATAAATTGATATCTCTTTGCGTCCGCTTAGATTATGAATGAAAAATCATTAATGATGGCATAACTGTAAGTCAAAAGAAGCGGCAGCTGATTATGTTCAATTTATCATAACTTCCATCGTGTTTAAAAAAGTAAAATATGACAACCTTGAATGCTTCAGCCCTCCACTTGGGCTTGAATAGATTGTTTAATAAAACATTTTAATTCTTTACATCAAAGATTCTTCTCAAGATCATTAAATAATTTAAACACCATCACTCGTTCACCTGTCCGAGAGCTTAAATCAGTATGAAAACTTGTCACTTCTTCTCCGGTTATCGTCAGGATAATATCCTTAAGTTCTTCTATACCTGATTCAACTAACTCCGAACGAGTTTGTTTGATAGATAACATACCCTCTTTTGATCCACAAACTGCATATTCAGCTGGTGTTAAAATTCCTTTTAAATTAACAATGATCATGTCCCGCAAGATATCGGTCTTAACAGATACAGACCCACGCCCAAGATAATCCTTTTCCCATTGCGTAATTGACTTACTGATCTCTGATTCAAAAGAA
This sequence comes from Bacillus vallismortis, assembly GCF_040784915.1. Taxonomy (GTDB): domain Bacteria; phylum Bacillota; class Bacilli; order Bacillales; family Bacillaceae; genus Bacillus; species Bacillus subtilis_G. The sequence goes on along the minus strand of NZ_CP160797.1, from coordinate 216,307 downwards.
CCTTTCGATTTTTTCATTTATAAAACATCTCCTGAGCAAAAAAATTGGCATATTCGTTATTTCGTCTGATTAATATTCTCTTACAACATGTCCTGCATATACATCTTCAATATCCAAATCAGTTTTACCGTTTCTTGTGACGACTATCATTTTGGATAACATATTTTCTTCAATAATAGAGTGTACATGCAAAAATCGAACGCTTCCTAAGTGGGTTTCCTCAACTTCTTCATAAGATTTCAAATGATAAAAATCAATTGCTTTTCTCATTACTTTTTTCATACATTCTATATTTTCACGATCAAACGGACTCATTTCCTCTATTGTTTTCGTTACAAAATCAGTTAAATTCGCGGCCATACTTTCTCCTTAAAACTGCTTTTTTCAGTGCTTAGAGGTTAACTCCTTCCGTTTCCATCATGACAAGCAATGATCAGGTGAGGCTTGACCTGTTTTAGCAGCAGGAGCATCCACAATTGAAGATGTTCCATCCTTTGGATTAACGATTAAACCTCTAACTTTAACATCTGACGGCACTAGTGGATGATGGCGAATGATTTCCACGCTTTTTTCAATAGCGACAATACTATTTTCATTTCCATCTAGCCATTCATCGACTGTACCACCAAAAAATTCAGGCTTGCAATTTTGAAAAAGATAATCCAATGTTTGTATTTTATCTTTCATTGTTTCAAGTTGAGTTCGTACATTGCCTGGGGAAGTCCTCTTATCTTTTGTGCCTACAACAAAAACCTCCTCAACATCTTCCTGATAAATTGCAATGATAACAGACCTCATGATTTCTCCATAGGGACGTGAGATAACGGCACCATAGCTTTGTATCGTCAGCATATTTTCCGCTGGAGTGTTAGTCACTTCTTGTAAAATAGGCTCCAAGCCGTTTTCAATGTCCGTCAAAAATAATACTTTTTTATTTACATTCATACAGCACACCTCTTCTTTATGTTTATCATTTTTGTATTGAGTAACGAATCCATATGAATAGTTACCAGTTTTCCCAGCGTCCATCTGGATCAACACTAGCCAGTCGAATCCATCCATTTTGAACTTTTTCTCGAAATACTGAATCATTATTTAATAACCGTTCTACATAATCTCTAGGAGCTTGGATGACAACCAGCAAACGAAGAGGAGAATGATAAACCTCTTGATCTGATTGCATGACGGATTGCCAAGGCAGTCCGGCTAACAAGTCACTTGCATTCCCCTGCATAACTCCGAGACCTGCAGTAACGGTTTGAGTTGCCTTATTTCCGCTGCCATAATAATGAGGTGCGACCGTTGATGCGTAATATTGTAAATTAATCCATTGGGCCACAGTTCCAGGCCCTGCAATAATATTTGCTAGGAGTTCACCGCTTTCATCCTGATTCCATTCATAATTATGAAGGAAGGCTCTTCCTTCCAAATCACAATCCTTAGTTAGTTCACGTTGGCCGATGATAAAAGCGGCATTACGAGCTAGTCCCCATTCCGGACGTATCTCACTCCAATCTTCCGCAAATCGGTGTGCCTCAGCCTTCGGATTTTTAAGTTCCTTTTGGAAATTCGGTAATTGGGCTAGACGTTCTGCATTTGCATTATGGCTCACTTTCGGCATAACAGCTTCGATACGATCAAATGCTTCTTGTGCAGCTTCGGAAAGTTCAGGAACATAAATCCAATGTAATTCATCCACTGTTGTTTTATGCTCAGCGGCTGCGAAAACGGTATCCTCAGGGATTTTAATTCCTTCAGTTAAAAGAACTTCTCTTACCTCTGAAAGATTACATAAAGCAGCTAAAACTCTTGCATTGAATCCGCCGGCAGCTCCACCGCAAGCACCACAGTCAAGAGCTGCTGCATAAGGATTATTGGCGCTTTGACTGCCATGCCCGCAAATCACGACTAATGGTGCGAAATTCTCAGTTAACCCCATCATTTTTAGAGCTTGGCGAGCAAAGTTCACTCTTTCTTCTTCAGAAAAACCAACAGGTATCTCTGCCTCTGTGTCATAAACATGATGAAGCGAGAGTTTTGTATCAGGTTTGCGTAACCAAGTCTCACGGAGATTACGAATGAAACGATCTGCTTTTCTTGGTACAAAGCTACGCGCTACCATTTGCAGACTTAGCCAAGGTCCACTTAGCTCAGGCAGAAGTAAGCTCGTAAGCACATTCTGTTTCATCGTTTTAAATGTATGGCTTACGGAATAAACTGCCTTTTTGCGTTGGTTGTATTTTTCGAGTACATCATCATCTACGAACTCTTTTATTTTATGTTGCGGTTTTAGTATGACCGGCAAGGAGGCATGACTGTGTTTACTGCCAAGTTCACAAGTTGCAATCGGCACCCCGAAGAAACCGGCAATACCAATCGTTTCAAACGGGCCTTCTTTTTCTAGTTGACGGCGAAAAGGTTCTGATCGGACATCGATGCAGAATGCTAATTGAGCTAACGCCGATGTTTTACCGTTGGTTTCGTGTTGTTTCGAGATGATCTTCTGACTTAATCGATCTGTGTGTGTTTGTTCCCAAGCTTCTAACCAAAGTTTCCTGCGAAGGTTCTCATCAAAGCTGTAGGCAAATGATAAATATTCGTTTTGTTCATCGGCCGACATCTGTGACCATTCCTCTATTGCAAGGTCCCCCCAATGGATCCAAGCTGCTAAAAGGGGCGTAATCGACATTTTTTTCTCAGGTCGTTGATTAGCCAAAGGTAAATAAGGCTTTACAAAGGCACGCTCCATCAATATTCGAACTGCTAAATATTCTGTTAGAAGTGCATGTTCATGGCTCGATTGTTGGGAGCGCCAAAGCATCATCCCTGCCCATCCAGGTAAGGAAAGTAAATGACCTTCAAGATAGCTCTGGATTTCTGATTCGGGGATTTCTAGTGCGAATAATACTTCTTGTAAAGCCAAGTGTGCTTCTTGCGGCCAGCCTTTTAATCTTTCACGCTGCTTTTTACTAAGTGCTGGATCATATTGAATCAGATGCTGCCAAGCACGATAAAAACCTTCATCACGATTGGGCATTGTCCAACCTGCTTGAGAGTCATCAAGATATAATTTACACCACTTAATGACATGATGATCTAGTATATTGATTAACCTTTCACCATCTTGATTCTCTATATATGAACTTATTGGCTGCATAAAAATATTCTCGATACGATCCAATCCACTACATTCATTCACCAATTTCTCCAGCTTATGCGATGATAAAAGGTCGGAAGGCAGTGGATCTAATTTTAATCCAGCACGACAAAATCGTTCTGCCGCGTCCCGCGGGATAGTAAAGGAATGTGAATCCAACCAACTCTGCAGCCCCATTTCCACAAAATCTTCATCAATCTCACCTTTATTCTTTGCTGAATGGATCAAAGACGCACTAGGGTATATATCAACATCACGGGTATTTTTCAACCAGCTTGCAACCTGATCAAAAGGTTGGTTTTCGAGACCCATCCACGGATTGCGTGCAGCAAAGGTAGAAATAGGCCAAAGCGGCGCAATCACTCGGCTGGCAGATTCAATTAAAACGTGAATATCACTTTCTTGAACATCAAGATCTACATCTTTGTTTTTTACATTTTCTTTCGTTAATTCAGATGTAATGCCCATCATTGATGACCTCCTTATGATAAATATTGTTTAAGGTAGTCTGGATGTCTCTCTACTGTCTTTGGTTTTGCTTCACCTAATCGCACTAACCAAAGATAGAGTACTGCGAAGAAAACGGAAGAACGATGACGAGCAACCCACGTACCTAAAGCACTGCCAAATAGTAAGAGACATACGACAATGATCACAGCTGACATTGGAGGCTGAACACTTTGAAAAGCGATTGTATGCAACCACTCATAGAAGAGGCTATGAATGATAAAATATACGAGAGCTGCTCCTCCTAAAAATGTTATGCCAACAATTCGGCCAAGTCTTCCCTCTCCAAAAGCTACGAGCTGAGTCCAAGAAACGGACAATGACCACCCTAAGATTAGCGCACTAATGAATTGATACCCCTCATCAGGAGCCGTGAGCCAAAAAGAAACCCCTATAACTAAGGATAAAATCCGACCACCCATGATCCATAAATAGGATGTTCCTATATTAACGCCAGCCGATACTTCATGAGACCGTACCGCTGAACCAGCTTGTAAAAACAACGTAGCTTTGAATAAACCATGTAAAATAAGATGAATAATGGCTGCTACATACGCACCTAATGCACACTGAATGAGCATAAACCCCATTTGTCCAATCGTGGAGCCTACTAACTGGCGTTTATAGTCAACCTGGACTAAACTAATGCCAGTTCCAATCAATACAGAGATCCCAGCAAGCATAAGTAAAATAATCGAAGCTATACCACCATTAAATAGAGGTGAAAACCGGGCTAGTATAATCCCGCCTGCATTGACTAAACCTGCGTGCATAATCGCAGAAACAGGAGTTGGAGCAACAATAGACTCAATTAACCATCTTTGGAATGGCCATTGAGCTGCGGGAATGATCACTGCTAATACAATCAATAGATTAATCCCTGTTCTCTCCCATCCCCCCAGTTGAGCTAAACTTTCATTTGTTAAAACCAATGATAACTGCCATTGGCCTGTGACTTGAAAAAGCCAAATCATCGCGAAAAACAAAGAAAACCAACTTAACAAAAATAAGCGGCCAGAAACCTTGGCTGCTTCACTAGCCACTTGCCATGCACTGTTTAACCTGATAAGTAAGGTTAAACCGACAAGAGTTGCTCCCCAAAAAACAACCATCAGGCGGAGATCACCACTTAACCATGCAATTGAAGCAGCACCTGTAGTGAAAGTAAAAAGCGCAAAATATTTTCGATAAGATCGATCCCCCATTAAGTAACGTACAGAAAAACGCTGAATGATTAGGCCAATTGCTAAAACAAAGAAAGCCATTAACCAAGCTAAGGAATCTAAGTACCAAGGGCCCACATTTCCATTCACACTGCCATTGGCAAGAATGACTAAGGATACCAACGGTGGTAAAGCCAAAATACCAATATGAATGCGAATAAAGCTCAAGGGTACGCGTGGATGTAAAAACAATAGTCCGCTTATCCCAGATGCAATAAGCATCATAAAAAATAATGTTAATAATGATGACGAAACTAACATTCTAACTTCTCCCTTTTTAAATGTCATTATTGTTCAAAAGACCTTTAAGTCAGATCATATTTTTCTATCATTTATTACAATTTTTATTCATCTCTATTTTTTTCCAATAAAAAAACCGACAACTTCAAAATTTCAATGATAATTTTAGATCATTGAATCTTGAAAATTGTCGGCTTCACTTCAACTAACTTCAGTGAAGTTTTTTGAAGAGCTACCTTATTATTGGTCATTTAGCTTTAAGCTATATTTTAACTTCCTTCTAAAGGAATCATCGTTAAAACTTTCATTTAGTCCCTTGATTATAAAATAAATCGATTTATGTTACTTTTCCTTTTTAATATTAGAATACTTTTTCATCCAGTCAAGATTTAAAATTAAATATCAAAAGAATGCTAAAGGCCTAATGATTTAGAATGGCGAAAATAAACATCTGCACCGATTATTACGTTACGTATAAGATATGCTAAATTTTAAACATTGTCAAGATGTTGGAATACGGAGAATGAAGTATGAAATCTTGCTTTCCCTTTAAATATACATCCTGAATCTTTATCCAAGGCTTATGATATCTATCACTTTAATTTTTTTAAATACAAGAAAAATTTTATAATCATTTTCTTGTTTAGTAAATAACTGAGTTCAATTAGCAACTATAAATGAATACTGGTTCCTACTTTATTTTCAACAGCCCTAACGACCAAAAATTTACCGTGTTTAAATCGGTTGAACTAGCTGCTGTGGATATTGTTATCGCTAGAATTCCCCAATTTCTCCGTAGATGTCACTTTCCCTGAAAATACCTTCTTTATATTTTCATATTCTTTGGCAACCTTAAATATTTGTAAAACTAAACATAGCCATCTTTAAAACAAAAAACCCCTTTGGCTAAAACTGTAGCTGTGAAATAAAGGATGATCAAAAATAACACATGAACCTTCAGTTTACGGCAAATTTAAAGAATCCATTTAGAAAAAAAGATAGATCAAAATGGATTCTACAGTTTTGAATACAGATGGAATCTTTATAAAAGAGTTTGATCATTTTAGGTTACGATTTTTTGAACATTAGCACCCGATTGATGAATAAATCTAAAAGTTTTTTGACTTGTTTTCCTTTCTTTTGAAGCGATAAAGAAGCATGTTTTCACATTTTCCATAAATTTTTATGGTAGTTTGAGTAACATTTAGTTTAGGGATTGTTAAATATATAAAAGTTGAAACTGCTAGGCTTATTAATACTCCTGCTAGAACATCAAAGGGATAATGAACCCCAACCCATATACGGGAGACTCCCACAAGAACAGCTAACAATACCCATAAAATTGACCAGCCTCTCTTAAAGAGCCAGAATGAAATACAATATGAGAAGAATAAAATTGTATGGTCACTTGGAAAAGAATTGTCTTTTTCTTTATGTATCAGTTTATTAACCTCTCCCAATTCAACAAAAGGTTGATAATTCGAGTGAAATACCCCTGCAACCTTCCCTATCGTAAAGGCACAAATGAAAGCGATAGATGCACAAAGAATCATAATTCTATTATCCGTATCTCTTGTAAACCAAATAAAAAGAACACTTAGTGCAAGTAAAAAAACCATATATTCAGCAATAAAACTAAATACAGGATTCAAAAAGGGATGTTCTTTTCCTAGGTCATTAACTAGTCTAAACAGTGATATATTAACTTCTGAAATATCCAAACCCAACACCATCCAATCTCTTTTTAGAATATAGTAAAAGAAAATTAGATGACCTGCCATCGAATCAAATTACATTATTTGAAATTAAAGTTACATTTTTGTAAGAGTGGTGTCACATCATTTATGTAAAAAGGGGACCCAAAATCAATTGGAATCCCCTTATAATTTTTAGTTACCTGCCTCTTTAGTTAAAATAGAAAAATACCCTTAGACAAAAATTATCTAAGGGAAAAAGCATCGCAACATTTTTATAAACGTCGTAACTTTATTTTAAACATCACATCTTTTTACAAAAATCGCGACTTTATTTCAAAGCCACAAAACAACCAAAGGGGTTAAACATTTTACTCCACAGTAACACTCTTCGCAAGGTTACGAGGCTTATCAACATCACAGCCGCGATGCAGTGCAGCATAGTAAGCGATCAGCTGCAATGGAACAACAGAAACCAATGGAGCAAGCGCTGGGTTTACTTCCGGCAGTACGAATCTGTCATCCGCATCGTCTAGGCCTTTCAGTGAGATGATGCATGTGTTTGCTCCGCGAGCGGCAACTTCTTTGACGTTTCCGCGGATGCTTAGGTTTACGTGCTCTTGTGTCGCCAGTGCGAATACTGGTGTACCTTGTTCGATCAAAGCAATCGTGCCGTGCTTCAGCTCTCCGCCGGCAAAACCTTCAGCCTGGATGTAAGAAATCTCTTTCAGCTTCAGTGCGCCTTCGACACATACGAAGTAGTCAAGGCCGCGTCCGATGAAGAAAGCGTTTCTGGATACAGTCAAGTATTCACGTGCGATCATTTCCATTTCGTCTTTCTGGTCGCAAAGGGCTTCCATTGCGTTTGCAGCGATACCAAGTTCTTTAACGAGGTCAAATCCGATATCAATGCCGTTTTTGTCTGCAGCTACAGATGCAAGAACCGCAAGAACTGCGATTTGTGCAGTGTATGCTTTCGTTGACGCAACAGCGATTTCAGGGCCTGCATGAAGCAGCAATGTGTAATCAGCTTCACGAGAAAGCGTTGATCCCGGTACGTTTGTGATTGTCAGAGCTTTATGTCCGAGCGCTTTGACTTGAACAAGTACCGCGCGGCTGTCTGCTGTTTCTCCGCTTTGAGAAAGGAAAATGAAGAGCGGTTTCTTAGACAGGAGCGGCATGTTGTAAGAGAATTCACTCGCTACATGCACTTCAACCGGCACACTTGCCCACATTTCAATATATTGTTTACCGACAAGTCCTGCATGGTAGCTTGTTCCGCAGCCAATGATATAGATGCGGTCCGCTTCCGCTACAGCGGCAGCGATATCGCCAGGCACAGACAGCTTGCCGTGTTCATCTTGATACGTTTGGATGATTTTGCGCATGACAACAGGCTGCTCATCCGTTTCTTTCAACATGTAGTGAGGGTATGTGCCTTTTTCGATATCACTGGCATCCAGCTCAGCGATATAAGAAGCACGGGAAATCACGTCACCATCAAGGTTTTTGATGACAACTTGATCATCAGTGACGATGACCATTTCTTTATCCATCAGCTCTACGTATTCATTGGTCACTTGAAGCATTGCCATCGCATCAGATGCTACGACGTTGAATGTATCTCCAAGACCGACTAATAGAGGGCTTTTGTTTTTCGCTACAAAAATCGTTTCTCTGTTTTCGTTGTCGAATAAAGCAATTGCATAAGAGCCTTTTAACAGTGTAAGTGTTTTGCGGAACGCTTCTTCTGTTTCAAGTCCTCCGTTGACAAATTGCTCGATTACTTGAACAACTACCTCTGTATCGGTGTCACTTTTGAGCTCTACATCTTGCAAATACTCTTGTTTCAGCTGAACATAGTTCTCGATCACGCCGTTATGAACAAGTGTAAAGCGGCCCAGTGCGCTTTGATGCGGGTGAGCGTTCAGATAGCTTGGTTCGCCGTGTGTTGCCCAGCGAGTATGGCCAATTCCGGCCTTCGCCTCTGCATTGGCATCCACAACTTCACGAAGATCAGCAATGCGTCCTTTTTCTTTGAACACATGGACCCCCTGTTCGTTGGCAACAGCGATACCCGCAGAGTCATATCCGCGGTACTCAAGCTTTTCTAAGCCTTTCAGTAAAATTTCCTTCGCATCAAGCTGACCGATATAACCTACGATTCCACACATAATTTCTTCCTCCTAAGATTGTAAAAGGAGACGAAGAAAGTCGAATTTCAAGGGGACTTTCAATCGTCCCCTCCTACATGTTTTTGGAAGATCATGTGATTTCTCTTTGTGCAAGGAGTCGCCTCCTTGGTTTGAAGAAATCCTTACGGCTGTGATCTGCATAATCAGCCGGGAGGCATCCGCCGAAAATTCGATAACCTCCATCCTCGTCAACTAAGCCTTTTTTCGGGCGCTTAGTCCGGGCGCTATAATTATAGGTGAAGCAATAATCCCTTCTTTTCTTCCTCAGAGAAAATAAGAACAAGACAAGCTTGATTTTACAGCATGTGCCATGCACGGTCAATTGTTTTTTAAACAACTTTGCCGCATGTCTCACCATTATCATATGTAAACCTCGCTTGTCTTGTTCGCTCTCTGATGATAGGCTTCGTTACTCCAATCCCATTTCTGACCGCACAACTTCAGCAATGCGATTTACGTATTCATCGCACAGCTCTTTCGTTTTCGCTTCAGCCATAACACGGACGAGCGGTTCAGTGCCTGAAGGGCGCACCAAAATCCGGCCGTCGCCGTTCATTTCTTTTTCAACTTCAGAAATAACAGCTTTTACTTTTTCATTTTCTTCGACTTTATATTTATCAGTTACTCTCACATTGACTAACAGCTGCGGGAACTTCTGCATTTCAGCTGCAAGCTCTGACAGCGGCTTCCCTGTCGCTTTCAATGTGTTCATCAGCATAATAGCAGACAATAATCCGTCCCCTGTCGTGTTGTAATCAAGGAAAATAAGATGTCCTGACTGCTCACCGCCGACATTGTAGCCGTCATGTTTCATCGCTTCTACTACGTATCGGTCGCCGACAGCTGTCTGAACGCTTTTGATGCCTTCTTTTTCGAGCGCCTTATAGAAGCCGAGGTTGCTCATCACGGTTGAAACGACTGTATCATCCTTTAAGCGGCCCTCTGATTTCAGGTATTTTGAGCATATGTACATGATTTGATCGCCGTCAACGATATTTCCTTTTTCATCGACCGCAATCAGGCGGTCGCCGTCACCGTCGAACGCAAGGCCAAGATCGGCGTTTTTCTCTTTGACAAACGCGCTGAGCGCTTCTGGATGTGTCGATCCGACGCCGTCATTAATGTTTAACCCGTTTGGGGAAGTGCCCATTGTTGAAACATCTGCATCTAAATCAGCAAACAGGTGTGTCGCCAAGGACGATGTTGCGCCATGAGCACAGTCGAGCGCCACATGAATGCCTGTGAAATCTTCATCAGCTGTCTGTTTTAAAAATTGCAGATATTTTTGGCCGCCTTCAAAATAATCATTTACAAGCCCGAGATCGCCTCCGACCGGTCTTGGCAGCTTATCCTCCGGTTCGTCCATCAGTCGTTCAATTTCAGCCTCCTGTTCGTCGGAAAGCTTAAATCCGTCTCCCCCGAAAAACTTGATGCCGTTATCCTGCACTGGGTTGTGAGAGGCAGAAATCATGACGCCTGCCTCTGCATCCATCGCTTTTGTTAAATAAGATACACCAGGTGTAGAAATGACACCCAGACGCATGACTTCTGCGCCAATGGATAAAAGTCCGGCGACAAGGGCTCCCTCCAGCATATGGCCGGAGATCCGTGTATCGCGGCCTATCAGCACTTTTGGACGTTGTTTGTCTTTTGTCAGCACATATCCGCCGAAACGTCCGACTTTAAAGGCCAGCTCAGGTGTAAGCTCACTATTGGCGACACCTCTTACACCATCTGTTCCAAAATACTTGCCCATTTTATAATCGCTCCTTTTTTATTCTGATGATGATTGTGAACCAGAAGTAGATTCGTCCTCATCCTGATCTTGGTTTTGATCTTTATGTTCGTCTTGTTTTTGATCATTGCTGTTTTTCGTTGTATCTTGCTGGTTGTTCTTTTGATCATTCGTTTGTTGACCTGTGTCATCCTGGTTCCCTGATGTATTGCTGCTGTTGTCATTAGTTGATGTATTGCTTTTTTTAGACGTCAGCTTGATTTTGGCGTTTTTCTGTCCCAAGGACCAGGTTACATTTTGAGGCCCGTTTACTTCAAGCTTCACGCTATGCTCCCCGTCATCTAAATCTGAAACATTCACATACAATTCAATATCTGATTTTTCCAGTTTTTTTATATTGCTGGGAGAGCCTTTAGCCGTCACGTCTATCGCTTGCGAATCAGGATCTAGAAATTCAATGTTTTGCGAGCTGCTCAGCCCTACAGTCTTAATAGAGACATTCTCAAACTTCTGATCCGCTTCACTATCTACTTCTATATGCAAAGTCACCTTTGACGGCGAGATTTTTTTGACGCCGTCAGGAAGCGGAATATCTGCCTCGATATCGGAATCCTTGTTAATTTTGCTTAAATCTAAGCTGACGCCGTCTATAAATTCAAGAGAATCCAACACATCCTGCGAGCCGTAAACCGTTACCTCACTGGGGCTGGATTCAATATTCGCTATACTGACACCGTCAGGAAGGCTTCCTGTCCGTTCAATTTTAAAGGGTACTTTTTTACTTGGGCTTGTCACCGGAACGGTAATCTTGATGACCGAGGGCTCCACGTCCACAGGAAGCGCGTTTCCGTCCTTATCATAGACAGTCACTTTTGCCTCTTTTTCAATCGTTTCATCTGCGTTTTCCAGGTTCACTGAAGCTTTCACAAGAGAAATATGATCAATCACATCTTTAGATCCGGTAATCTGCACATTTTTCGGACTGACAATCGGCTGCTCCGGAGAATAGCCTTTTTTCATCTTGCTTTTATTGTAGTACTCCACTTCTACGGGAAAGCTTTTGGTCATCCGTTCTTGAATCGTAACTGTCGTAACAGACGGATTGATTGAGATTGTCAGCCCATCCGACACGTTTTTGGCCTTTAGCTCAACCTTATGTGTGCCGGTTTTTAAATTTTCCATGTCGGCATATATTTCAAAATTCTTGGTCTGTCTAGCCTTTTTCACGGCACTTGTCGAGCCTTTTATCGTGACATTAACCGTTTGCGGAACACCCGTCACGACGTAGTTTTCATCATCGTAATACGCTTTGACCGGAATGTCGGTCAGTGTTGCCTCATCAATTGTTGATGTCGGAAAGAAAGATTCACCCGGTTTTTTCGGAGTCGGTGCTTGATTGCTGTTGACCGCCACATAAAGCAAGAGCGCGAAAAGCAGAGCAATAATTTTCACAGCCCAGCGATTGTTTAAGAATTTATCCATTTTTCTTGCCCCTCCAATACCAGCGGTTAGAAGAAGTGTCTTTGGTGTTTTTCTTAAACTCGGCTTCAAGCATTTCTTTCAGCGCTTCTTCGGTCAGCTCTCTGTGAAGGTCGCCGTTCTTTGCCACACTGACGCCGCCGGTCTCTTCAGACACAATAATCGTCAAACTGTCTGTCACTTCACTGATACCGACAGCCGCTCTGTGCCGCGTACCCAGTTCTTTTGAAATAAACGGGCTTTCCGAAAGCGGCAGATAGCAGGCGGCAGCGGCAATTTCATTATTCTTCATAATCACAGCACCGTCATGAAGCGGGGTGTTCGGGATAAAAATATTGATCAGCAGCTCAGAGCTGACTTTGGCATTCAATGGTATGCCTGTCTCAATATAATCGCCCATTCCAGTGTCCCGCTCAATGGTCAACAGGGCGCCTATACGGCGTTTCGCCATATAATTGATCGCTTTTGTGATTGCCTCAATCGTTTTCTGCTGCGCTTCCTCCACAGGCGTGCCGCTTCTTGAGAAAAAGCGGCCCCGGCCAAGCTGTTCAAGCGCTCTTCTCAGCTCAGGCTGAAAAATAATAATAATTGCTAAAAATCCCCATGTTATTGCTTGGTCCATCAGCCATTGAAGCGTGCCGAGGCCCAAATATTGGCTGGCCATACGGACAAGCACGATCACGACAATTCCTTTTAACAGCTGAACCGCTTTCGTGCCGCGTATGACCATAATAAGTTTATATATCACATACCAAACAAGGAGAATATCAACGGCATTGCCGAGGTACTGCAAAAAAGGGATATCCTCAAAAGCCATTTCCTCGTCCTCCAAGATTTCAGTCATTTCGTATTTTTGTGTTTTACGTGTTACGCATATGTACTTAACATAGCGAGCCCATTATACCACATTTCGATTCGGCAAGTGAAATGCGCCAGCTCTTACAGCCCGTAAAAAAAAAGAGCAAAGCAACTGACACGCTTTACTCTTTTTCGTTCGGTTTTAATGCATTGAGTACACTTTTCCCCGCAGACTTCAATTTATACCATGTCCAGTCAAATAATTGATTGATTTCTTCAATCTGACCGGTGACTTGTCCAGCAGAGGCCATATACTTTTCGCCATTTACGACGGTTACATCCCCGTCTATTTTGCCTTTAATAATCAGCTTGCCGTTTTTGACAGTGACATCACCTTTGACCGTCTCACCTTCAGGCACGATCACAGTATGGTTCTGCACCACAAGATTCGGCTGCTTAGACACGCTGAAGTTGTGGTCATTATGCCAGCTGTTTAAAAAACCTCCGCCCATCAAAATGATGAATACCGCAGCAGCTGCGATAACAGGATGGGTTCTGAACCACCTTTTCACAGAAGCTCTTTTCTTCTCCTTAGGCAATTTAGCCATGACATTAGCGGTAAAATCCGCGGGGGCTTCGACATGCGATGTGCTCCGGACGAGTGCTATAGATTTTTCCATCTCATAAAAATGCTTTCTGCATTTCTCGCATGTCTCAAGATGTTCATTTAATACGTGTTCATCTTTTGGAAGGATATCTCCATCAAGATGCATATGCATAAGCTGCACAATTTGTTCAGGACAGCTCATTTCATCACCCCACTTAAAGATCCCTTAATTGTTTTCGAAGAGCCTCTCTGCCTCTGTGAATCCGCGTTTTCACAGTCCCCACAGGAATGTTTAGAATCTCGCCGATTTCAATTAATGAGAGTTCGTCAATATACTTTAATACGATAACTGTTCTGTATTTGTCAGGAAGCTTTAAAATTTTCTGCTGAATCGTGTTTGAGAGCTCCAGCGACACTACTTCATCTTCTGGCAAAACTCCGTCTGCGGCGATTTGCGAATACATGGTCAAGCCTTCCGTACCAGCCACCTCTGCATCGAGGTAATAATCCGGCTTCTTTTTGCGAATGCGGTCAATAGTCAAATTGGTCGCGATTCGATAAAGCCAAGTTGAAAATTTCCGGTTAATATCAAAACTGTCGATATTAACGTACGCCCTGATGAAAGCCTCCTGTGCAATATCCTCTGCCTCATGCACATTGCCAAGCATACGGTAGCAAAGCTGATAAATTTTATCCTTGTAAATATCTACGATGTCCGCAAATGCATTTTGGTCGCCTTTTTTGACTTGCTTAATTCTCTTTTTAATCATCATTTCCATATTTATCTAACCTCTGCCTTCACCGGTCTGTATGTATACGAGCTTCGTTTTAAAAGGTTTCAATTTTTTATAAAATAAGTTTAACAAATTTTTGGCAGGGTGTAGATGGTAATTCGTGAATAAACTACCTTAACATATTTTTAAAATTATTATACAGACTGAATAGTTAGAAGTTGGAATGATTTTCACAAAATAAAAAAGACACCTTTTGGTCAAAGGTGTCTGTGACTGGGCTAGCTGGATTCGAACCAACGCATGACGGAGTCAAAGTCCGTTGCCTTACCGCTTGGCTATAGCCCAATAATGGTGGAGGGGGGCAGATTCGAACTGCCGAACCCTGAGGGAGCGGATTTACAGTCCGCCGCGTTTAGCCACTTCGCTACCCCTCCGTATTTTTCAAAGACAGTGCCGGCAAGAGGACTTGAACCCCCAACCTACTGATTACAAGTCAGTTGCTCTACCAATTGAGCTACACCGGCAAGATGGTGGAGGATGACGGGCTCGAACCGCCGACCCTCTGCTTGTAAGGCAGATGCTCTCCCAGCTGAGCTAATCCTCCAAATGGTGACCCGTACGGGATTCGAACCCGTGTTACCGCCGTGAAAGGGCGGTGTCTTAACCGCTTGACCAACGGGCCGTTTGTGTTCTCGTCGATCTGACAAAAGTTATTATATACAGGTTACCCCCTGTTTGTAAAGAGAAAAATTAAATTTTTTATTTTCAAACTTTTTAACTCCTTTTTTAACTGAAAAAGCCTCCCAACATTAGTCATTTATTTTATGATAGAGACAAGCGAAGCAAGAGAGGAGAAACCAATATGATTCTAGTCAGTTCTTGCCTTGGAGGCATTGAATGCAGATACAACGGCTCTCACGCCGCATCAGAGAAAATCAGAAAACTCATCGATGAAAATAAAGCAGTCATGGCTTGTCCTGAGCTTCTCGGCGGCTTTTCCACTCCCCGTGAGCCTGCAGAAATCATCGGAGGCACCGGCGAGGATGTTCTCAATGGAACCGCTAAAATCGTGACAGCCTCAGGAGAAGATGTAACAGAGTTATATATGAAAGGCGCCGCTAAAACATTAGCTTACGCAAAAGAAATTAATGCATCCGCTGTCATATTGAAAGAAAACAGTCCATCGTGCGGAAGCAATTTCATTTATAACGGCACATTCACTGGCAAAAAAATCGCCGGCAGCGGAGTGACCGCCGCACTGCTAAAACAAGCGGGCTGCCGTGTCATTTCAGAAAACCAGTTAGACGACATATTGTAAGGAGGGCACCCCATGACTCAAGACATTTCTTTATCCTTCTATAAACCTGAACATTCGCCGGAACTTCAATCATTTACCCTAAACAACGATGACAAGCGCTTTACCTCTCTCCCCAAAGAGGTGCTGACTCAGGCCTTAGGCATACAGGACCGGTATCCGGCTGTCATCTTAAATGACAATCTGCCAGTCGGCTTTTTCATTTTACATACATCAAAAGAAACGCTTGCTCCCTATACTAGCAATCCATTTGCTTTACTGCTCAGCTCCCTGTCTTTAAACGCTGTACATCATGGAAAAGGCTATGCAAAAAAAGCAATGCTTCAGCTTCCCTCGTTTGTGAGCAGTTATTTTCCATGGTGCGATGAAATCATTTTGGCCGTCAATCACCTAAACACACGCGCAAAACACCTTTATATGAAAAGCGGGTTCCTAGATAAAGGACGGCGAAAAATCGGGCCGCTTGGAGAACAGCTGATTCTTCATTATTTCCTATAGTCTCGGGTGAAATAAAATTTCAAAAATATAAAACCCAGTTGAAATATCATAACGGAAGTGAATATACTGAATAGTAAGATACATCATTTTAAAACAGGGGGCATCCTCATGTCAGAACTATTAAACCTTCACCGGCTTACAACAGAATCACGCAATAGCCAAACAGCGGAAATCCACAAAACAAACACTCTCGGCATCCTCAAGATGATCAACAACGAAGATTTGAAAGTCGCTGCCGCCGTTCAGCAGGTTCTCCCTGATATCAAAACAGCTGTAGACTGCGCATACAACTCGTTTCAAAATGGTGGCCGGCTCATATACACAGGCGCCGGCACAAGCGGCAGACTCGGTGTCATGGATGCTGTTGAATGTCCTCCCACCTACAGCGTAAGCCCGGATCAGGTCATCGGAATTATGGCTGGAGGCCCCAAAGCATTTTTGCAAGCAGCAGAGGGCATTGAAGACAGTGAAGAAGCAGGAGCCGAAGATTTAAAAAACATACAGCTTACGTCAAACGACACAGTCATTGCCATTGCAGCAAGCGGCCGCACACCTTATGCCGCAGGCGCCCTCACATACGCCCGTAAAGTAGGAGCACACGCCATCGCCCTTACCTGCAATGAAAATTCCGCTATCAGCAAGGAAGCTGATCACAGCATTGAGGTTGTTGTTGGCCCTGAGGCCATTACAGGATCAACACGTATGAAAGCCGCAACCGCTCATAAAATGATTCTAAACATGATATCCACCGCAGTAATGGTCAAAATCGGCAAGGTTTACGAAAACTTGATGGTAGACGTCAACGTCAGCAATAAGAAACTAAAAGAACGAGCCATCAGCATCATCCAAAGCCTTACTAACGCTTCATACGACACAGCCAGACATACACTGGAACAAGCCAATGATCACGTCAAAACGGCAATCCTCATGCTCAAAACAAGCACAGATCAAGAAAAAGCTAAAACATTGCTTGATGAAGCAAACGGTTTTATAGACAAAGCAATCGAAAACTACCATTCATGATAAGGAGAGACCGAGCATGGCAACAGGCGGTTTAGCGATCATCCAATCAATGAAGCACAAGCTCCCTCCATCCGAGCGTAAACTTGCGGATTACATCCTAACTCATCCCCACAGGGCAATAGAAAACACTGTCAGCGAAATAAGCACCTTAGCCAATTCAAGTGATGCTGCCGTCATCAGGCTCTGCAAATCACTCGGACTAAAGGGTTTTCAAGATTTAAAAATGAGAGTAGCAGGCGATCTGGCAAAGCCTGCTGTTCAAGGCTACCGGGACATTGCGCCCCACGAACCGCTGTCCTCCATTTCTGAAAAAGCGGCCGGCAATGCCATTCAAGCCATTCAAGACACCTCAGACCTGATGGACTATAAAGAGCTTGAACGAGCGGTTTCTCTGCTTCTCCAAGCACATACTGTGCATTTTATCGGCGTCGGGGCTTCCGGCATTGTCGCCAAGGACGCCCAGCAAAAGTGGCTTCGCATTCATAAACTAGCAACCGCGTTCACAGACACTCATCTTGTGGCATCATTAATCGCAAATGCAGATAAGGATGACATCGTATTCGCTATTTCGTTTTCGGGAGAGACGCAGGAAATCATTGAGCTGCTCACGATGGCTAAGGAAAAAAGCATCAAAACGATCAGCCTCACACAATTCAGTCAGACATCAGTCTCCGCGCTGGCTGATGTCCCGTTGCACACGGCACACTCCAATGAAGCCCTGATTCGAAGTGCAGCCACTTCCTCCCGCCTCGCCCAGCTTTTTATGATTGATGTTTTGTTTTTAGGCATGGCGGCTGAGCGGTACGAAGAAACAACCGGATATATCGATAAAACGAGAGCAGCCATAAAATCTATGAGAAAAAAATAAGGCATCTTGATGAGGAGGGGTTTTGATGAGCAAAGAAAATAACTACCATCATCTCGCAAAGAAAATCCTTGAGCTATGCGGAGGAAAATCCAATATTTCCTCGTATACGCATTGCATGACGCGCCTGCGTATTACGCCTTACGATGAAAGCAATACAGATGCTCACGCTTTAAGAGAGCTTGACGGCGTATTGGGGGTCGTCGAAGCTGAAACCATCCAAATCATCCTTGGAGCAGGAATCGTCAATCATGTCACAGCCGCTTTCTCAAAGCTTGTGTCAGCAGAAGAAGATATCGATGTCAAAGATGCAGCTGCCAAAAAGAAAGCCGATATAAACCGAAAAAACGCCACTCCATTTAAGCTTTTCTTACGTAAAATTGCCAGCGTCTTTATCCCGCTAATTCCCGCACTCGTCGCTTCCGGTTTAATTACTGGGATTACCAAAGCAATCATTCAAGCCGAATGGCTCTCTGCAGAATCACAAGTCGCTATTATCTTGACAGTCATCGGCTCCGGGCTGTTCACTTATCTCGGCATTCTCGTCGGTATTAACGCATCGAAAGAATTTGGCGGAACACCCGCTCTTGGTGCTCTGGCGGGGATCTTGATTTTGAATCCGGAGATCGCAAAGATCGTTTTATTCGGAGAACAGCTTCTTCCGGGCAGGGGAGGGCTGATCGGAGTTCTTTTCGCAGCCATATTCATCGCTTACACCGAACAATTTATCCGTCGTTTTATTCCTCAATCACTTGATATCATTGTCACTCCAACCGTTTCACTGTTAATCACCGGAATCGTAACGTATGTTTTATTTATGCCTTTAGGCGGCTTCATTTCTGATGCCATTACATCCGGCCTTCTGTCCATCCTGGACATCGGCGGCATCGCTGCAGGCTTTATTTTGGGCGCAACCTTCCTTCCTCTCGTCGTGACCGGACTGCATCAAGGCTTGACGCCTGTGCACATGGAACTGATCAATTCAATTGGAAATGATCCTCTGCTCCCGATTCTGGCGATGGGAGGCGCGGGACAGGTAGGTGCGGCCTTTGCCATCTTTGTCAAAACAAAAAAAACAACATTAAGAAAAGCGATCGCCGGCGGGCTCCCCCCAGGGTTTCTCGGCATTGGTGAACCGCTAATCTTCGGAGTTACGCTGCCACTTGGACGTCCGTTTTTAACAGCATGCTTAGGGGCCGGAATCGGCGGCGCTTTTCAAGCATATTTTCAGGTAGCCACCATTGCCATTGGTGTCTCCGGGCTGCCGCTTTCCTTTCTCGTCCTGTCTTCGCAAATTATCCTATATATCATCGGACTCTTTATTTCCTACGCGGCCGGCTTTTTATTGACCTACGCGTTCGGATATAAAGATGAAATGGCTTCTCAGTTCGATTAAATGGTTTCTGTTTTTGGGATAGTAACGGGATAGAAGCATGGAAAGGAGCAAGCCTATGAAAACAAAGACACTTTCCTTATTCAGTGCCATTTTAACCTTTTCTATATTGGTGTCGAATGAAACCTTCGCGCAAACAGCAGACAACCAAATTGAGCCGAAAACCATAAATTCAGAAACTGTACAATTCTCGTCGAAGAAACTAAGGAAGGTTGATCGGATGATAGAACGGGATGTTGAAGCAGGATTTCCAGGCGCCGTTCTTGTTATCGTGAAGGACGGCCGCATCATTAAAAAAGAAGCGTACGGCTACAGTAAAAAGTACGAAGGATCAGAGCTGCTGCGCCGCCCAGTTAAAATGAAAAACCACACGATGTTTGACTTGGCCTCAAATACAAAAATGTATGCAACGAATTTTGCATTACAGCGCTTAGTCAGCCAAGGAAAACTCGACGTCTATGAGAAGGTTTCTGCTTATTTGCCTGATTTCAAGGAGAAGCCGGGAGACCTCATAAAAGGAAAAAACAAAATTCGTGTCATCGATGTCCTGCAGCACCAATCAGGACTTCCCGCAAGCTTTTACTTTTACTCACCGGAAAAAGCCGGTATGTACTATTCTCAGGACCGGAATAAAACGATTGAATATTTAACGAAAATTCCGCTCGATTATGAAACAGGGACAAAACACGTATACAGCGACATAGGATATATGCTCCTCGGCAGTATTGTCGAAAATCTCACCGGTAAACCGCTTGATGTATATGCGGAGCAAGAACTTTACAAGCCGTTGGGGCTGAAGCATACCTTATACAATCCGTTGCAAAAAGGATTTAAACCGAAGCAGTTCGCAGCGACTGAACGTATGGGCAATACGCGGGATCTCTTTATTCATTTCCCTAACATCCGTACAGATACGCTGCAAGGAGAAGTGCATGACGAAAAAGCATTTTACTCAATGGGAGGCGTGTCCGGACATGCCGGATTGTTCTCAAATGCAGATGATATGGCCATTCTGCTGCAAGTCATGCTAAACAAAGGATCATACCGAAGCGTTTCTTTATTTGATCAGAAAACAGCCGGCCTGTTCACGGCACCTTCAGCAACAGACCCAACATACGCTCTTGGCTGGCGGCGAAACGGCAGTAAAAGCATGGAATGGATGTTTGGCTCCTATGCCAGCGAAAGTGCTTACGGGCATACCGGCTGGACAGGGACAGTTACGATCATTGATCCAACTTACAATTTAGGCATCGCATTGTTAACAAACAAAAAGCATTCGCCCGTTGCTGATCCAGAGGAAAATCCTAACGTGTTTGAGGGTGATCAATTTCCAACAGGCAGTTACGGGAGCATCATTACCGCGATTTATGAAGCGATGGAATAAATGATTCGACGATAGGAGGAAGTTTCTATGAAACCTGTCTTTCCGCTTATCCTTTCAGCCGTTCTCTTTCTTTCATGTTTTCTCGGCGCCGGCCAAGCAAAAGCTGCTTCATCCAACAGCTCACCCAACGCCAAGCAGCTTGTCAATCGCATGACGTTAGATGAAAAACTCGGCCAGATGCTGATGCCTGATTTCAGAAATTGGCAAAAGGAGGGCGAGTCTTCTCCACAAGCCTTTACAGAAATGAATAAGGAAGTCGCTAGCCTCATCAAGAAATATCAATTCGGCGGCGTCATCCTTTTTGCGGAAAATGTAAAAACAACAACACAAACTGTTCAATTGACAGACGCTTACCAAAAAGCCAGCCCCAAAATCCCTCTCATGCTAAGTATTGATCAGGAAGGGGGCATCGTAACGAGATTAGGAGAGGGGACTAATTTCCCGGGGAATATGGCACTGGGTGCAGCCAGAAGCAGAATCAATGCCTATCAGACTGGCACCATCATTGGAAAAGAGCTTTCAGCCTTAGGCATTAATACAGATTTCAGCCCTGTCATGGACATTAATAATAATCCTGATAATCCGGTCATCGGCGTACGGTCATTCAGCTCCAATCGAGAACTGACAGCACGACTCGGTTTATACACGATGAAAGGTTTGCAGCGGCAAGATATAGCCTCTGCCCTCAAACATTTCCCGGGACATGGAGACACGGACGTTGACAGCCATTACGGACTGCCTCTCGTTCCCCATAGCCAAGAACGCCTTCGTGAGATCGAGCTCTATCCTTTTCAAAGAGCCATTGATGCCGGTGCTGATATGGTGATGACAGCTCACGTTCAATTTCCTGCCTTTGATGGCACCACATACAAAAGCAAACTCGATGGATCGGACATTCTGGTTCCGGCTACACTCTCGAAAAAGGTGATGACCGGTCTTCTTCGTCAGGAAATGGGATTTGACGGCGTCATCGTTACCGATGCCCTCAATATGAAAGCAATCGCAGATCATTTCGGACAGGAAGAGGCTGTGGTCATGGCTGTAAAAGCGGGCGTCGATATTGCATTAATGCCTGCCTCAGTTACTTCTCTGAAAGAAGAACAGAAATTCGCCCGTGTTATTCAAGCTTTAAAATCAGCCGTGAACAACGGTGACATTCCTGTACAACAAATCAACAAATCGGTTGAAAGAATCATTTCCCTGAAAATAAAACGCGGTATGTATCCAGCTCGACATGACGACAGCATAAAAGAAAAAATAGCCAAAGCCCAGAAAATCGTAGGAAGCAAGCGTCACTTGAAAGCAGAGAAAAATATAGCCGAAAAAGCAGTGACCGTTTTAAAAAATGAACAGCGCACCTTGCCGTTCAAACCTAAAAAAGACAGCAGAATCTTAATTATCGCGCCTTACGAAGAACAAACCGCTTCAATTGAACAAACCATTCGTGATCTCATCAAGCGAAAGAAAATCAAACCCGTGTCCCTCAGCAAAATTAATTTTGCCAACCAAGTATTTAATGCCAAGCATGAAAAACAAGTAAAAGAGGCTGATTATATCATTACCGGCTCCTACGTCGTGAAAAATGACCCTGTCGTCAACGACGGTGTCATCGACGACACCATATCAGATTCAAGCAAATGGACCACTGTATTTCCGAGAGTTGTCATGAAAGCCGCACTGCAGCACAACAAGCCATTTGTCTTAATGAGCCTGCGCAACCCATATGATGCTGCCAATTTTGAGGAAGCGAAGGCGCTCATTGCTGTCTATGGCTTTAAAGGATACGCGAATGGCCGTTATCTTCAACCTAATATTCCCGCTGGAGTTATGGCGATATTCGGTCAGGCAAAACCTAAAGGCACACTCCCAGTTGACATTCCGTCAGTCACGAAACCGGGAGACATCCTTTATCCATATGGCTACGGATTAAATATCAAAACGGGAAAACCGTTTTCATAAGGAGGAACTCATGAGAAAAACAATATTTGCTTTTCTCACAGGGCTCATCATGTTTGGAACGATAACAGCCGCCTCAGCATCACCCGATGCCAAGAATCAAACGGCTAAAAAACCTAAAGTCCAGACCGGCATAGACACGCTTTTGCCAGTTTATAAAAAACAGCTCAAAGGAAAACGAATCGGATTAATCACCAATCCAACCGGCGTAAACGCATCTCTGAAAAGCAGTGTCGATATTCTTCACGAAAACCCTGATATTAAACTGACAGCTTTATTCGGCCCAGAGCACGGCGTCCGCGGCGATGCTCAGGCGGGAGACACAGTAGGCTCTTACATTGACGAAAAAACCGGGATTCCCGTATACAGCCTCTACGGAAAAACGAGGAAACCGACTCCAGAGATGCTGAAAAATGTCGATGTTCTTATGTTTGACATTCAGGATGTCGGGACCCGTTACTACACGTACATTTATACAATGGCATACGCTATGGAAGCCGCTAAAGAAAATGGCATTCCTTTTATGGTGCTGGACCGACCGAATCCTCAAGGCGGGGATCATATTGAAGGACCAGTCTTAGAGCCTGAGTACGCCTCATTTGTCGGACTGTATCCCATTCCGCTAAAGCACGGAATGACAATAGGCGAATTGGCTTTGCTGTTCAACAAGGAATTTGACATTGATGCCGAACTGACAGTGGTAAAAATGAAACACTGGAAACGGAAAATGGATTTTGACGGCACCAGACTGCCTTTCGTCCTCCCATCACCTAACATGCCGACGGTAGAGAGCACATTTGTATATCCTGCAACCGGACTGATTGAAGGAACAAATATATCCGAAGGGCGGGGGACAACAAAGCCATTCGAATTGATTGGGGCTCCCTTTATCAAAAGCACAGAACTTGCAGAAACATTAAACAGACTCCATCTGCCAGGCGTCACATTCAGGGCAGCTTCCTTTACGCCGACATTTTCTAAACATCAGGGAATGCTTTGCCACGGTGTTCAGCTCTATGTGACAGACCGAAAAAAGTTTGAAGCGGTTAGAACAGGCCTTTCACTCATTAAAACAATACACGACCTCTATCCTGAGGATTTTGAGTTCCTAGCAACAGGTTCATTTGATAAACTGGCAGGCAACGGTTGGATCAAAACAGAAATTAAAAATGGCACTTCTATAGATGACATCATAGATCGCTATGAAAAACCACTCAAACAATTCAGTAAAACAAGAAAAAAGCATCTCATCTATTAGACGTAAGCATCGTATGTTACACGTGTAACATGTTCTTACCGAACAAAAGACCCTTACTTTCAAACGAGAGTAAGGGTTTTTTTATGACAAAAACCCACCCGCTTTATATAGGAAAACTTTCATTTATTTGGTACAATCTTATTGAAAATGATTATCAATTGAATGTTTCTGAAAAGGTGGTCTACTCTTGCAAAATACAGTGATTTATTATCCCATACAAATTGAATATCTTAAAAAAACAAGTGATCTCTTCTCAGAACAGCAATTAGCCGATTCATTCGTACTGATCTTTCATGTCAAAGGAAACGGCCATATTTCGATCGGAACAAGCATCAGTCCTCTGCAAAAAAAGACGCTTTATGTTTGTCCGCCTAACGAAACCTTCGGCTTTACGCCTGCAGCCGAAGGACATATAGATACCTGTCTGATCAGGATTCAAAGCTATATCAAGGAATCCGGACGAGATATCTTAACGCCATGTACAGAAACGGAATTAGCCAAACTGAAGCTTGTGAATATATCACATATCGAAAACCTTGCAGCCCGGCTTCAAGAGCTTGCTGCGCTATGGAATGAATCGTCTCAGCTTTCTCACCTAAAATGCATGATTGAAGTACAAAGCCTGATTTATGACCTCATGACTGCCAGTGTATCTGATCTAACGGATACACACTCAGCAATCGAGAAAACAAAACAATACATCGAAACTCATGCAGAAACAAAAATGACACTTGCCCAGTTGTCGCAAATGGCAGGGATCAGCGCCAAACACTACAGCGAAACCTTTAAAAAAAGGACAGGTCAAAGCGTAACAGAATTTATCACAAAGACGCGAATCACCAGAGCAAAACGGCTCATGGCAAGATCAAACTGCAAATTGAAAGAAATCGCTCATCAAACCGGCTATCAAGATGAATTTTATTTCAGCAGAATCTTTAAGAAGCATACAGGCTGCTCACCTACAAGCTATATGAAAAAACGACGAAAAAAAATTGCCGCATACGGAAGAGGCACAATGGGCCACCTCATCCCTCTTCATCACATACCGTTTGCGGCCGCGCTCCACCCAAAATGGACGTCTTACTACTATCAGCATTATTCGACAGATATACCCGTCCAGCTCAGCGCATACCGATTTAATGAAAAATGGGAAGAAAACCTGAATACGTTATCTCAGGCCGAACCAGATGTGATTTTCAGCATGGATTCTATTTCTCAAGAAGAAAAAAATCATCTGAATCGCATCGCAGAAGTCATTTATCTTCCTTCAGAAGAAAGCTGGAGAACTCACTTTCTGCAAACCGCCTCATTCTTAAAGGAAGAGTCCGAAGCAGAAAAGTGGCTCGCGGCTTATGACCAGCAGACGGCGGTCGCCAAAAAAACACTTCAGCACGCCCAAAGGCAGCGTTTTCTCTTTCTGAGGCTGCATAAGCAAAATTTTTATCTGGCACATCATCGAAGCGTCCGCGAAGTCTTTTTTGGAGATTTAGAATTCAGCTCCGCAAAAACGGAAGACACGCCTTCAGAGCAAGCGATTTCGGTAGAAAATATCGCAAATTACCAAGCTGACTGCTTAATGCTTTTTCTATTTAAAGAGCCTGAAACCATTGCTTATTACCAGCAATTGCAGCAGACAGAAGCATGGCAAAACCTAAGCGCAGTACGGAATAACCGTGTATACCTTCTATCCTTTGACCCTTGGAATGAATACTCGGCTTGCGGCCATGAACGGATTGTTCAGCAAACCATTTCTTTACTATCCGGTGATTGTCCATGATAAATATGGAATTTGTCCATGGCGTTATATCCGTTCATTCTCTATAATTCCAATTGATAATAGTTATCAATTGAACAGGAGGCTCTATAGATGAAAAAAATATCTCTTACCTTATTAATCTTGCTTCTCGCGCTGACAGCGGCAGCTTGCGGCAACAAAAATGAATCAACTGCAAGCAAGGCAAGCAGCACAGCATCCGAGAAGAAGAAAATTGAATACCTGGATAAAACATATGAAGTAACTGTACCAACAGACAAAATTGCCATAACGGGAAGCGTTGAGTCGATGGAAGACGCGAAACTGCTTGACGTTCATCCGCAAGGCGCGATTTCATTCTCCGGCAAATTCCCTGAAATGTTCAAAGACATCACAGACAAAGCCCAACCAACCGGAGAAAAAATGGAGCCAAACATTGAAAAGATTCTTGAGATGAAGCCAGATGTCATCCTTGCTTCAACAAAGTTCCCAGAAAAAACACTGCAAAAAATAAGTACAGCCGGCACAACAATCCCGGTTTCTCACATCTCTTCAAACTGGAAGGACAATATGATGCTCCTTGCCCAGCTGACTGGTAAAGAGAAAAAGGCGAAAAAAATCATTGCAGACTATGAACAGGATTTAAAAGAAACAAAAACAAAAATCAATGAAAAGGCAAAAGATTCAAAAGCGCTTGTCATTAGAATCAGACAAGGCAACATTTACATTTACCCTGAACAGGTGTACTTCAACTCCACCCTTTATGGTGATTTAGGTCTTAAAGCGCCGGACGAAGTAAAAGCTGCAAAAGCGCAAGAACTGATTTCATTAGAAAAATTAAGCGAAATGAATCCAGACCATATCTTCGTTCAATTTTCTGATGATGAAAATGCAGATAAACCTGATGCATTAAAAGATTTAGAGAAAAATCCAATCTGGAAAAGCCTTAAAGCAGTCAAAGAAGATCATGTGTACGTTAACTCAGTCGATCCTCTCGCACAAGGCGGCACAGCTTGGAGCAAAGTCCGCTTCCTGAAAGCGGCTGCTGAAAAATTGACACAAAACTAATTCAGAGTAGGTTTTTGTATGTATTCAAAACAGTGGACACGTATCATATTGATTACTTCTCCATTTGCTATTGCACTGTCGCTGCTGCTTTCGATCCTATATGGCGCAAAGCATCTAAGCACAGATATTGTTTTTACATCTCTTATTCATTTCGATCCGGGAAACACAGACCATCAAATTATATGGCATTCCCGGATTCCAAGGGCTGCCGGCGCTCTGCTCATAGGGGCAGCCCTTGCTGTTTCTGGAGCCCTTATGCAAGGCATTACGCGCAATTATTTAGCTTCGCCATCGATTATGGGCGTTTCAGATGGTTCCGCGTTTATTATCACGCTTTGTATGGTTCTGCTCCCGCAATCGTCTTCCATTGAGATGATCATTTACTCTTTTATCGGCTCAGCATTAGGAGCCGTTCTAGTATTCAGCCTTGCCGCCATGATGCCTAACGGGTTTTCCCCCGTGCAGCTTGCCATTATCGGCACAGTTACAAGCATGCTGCTTAGCAGTTTATCAGCAGCCATGTCGATTTATTTTCAAATATCGCAGGATCTCAGTTTCTGGTACAGCGCCAGAATTCATCAAATGAGTCCTGATTTTCTGAAGCTTGCCGCACCGTTTTTTCTGGTCGGCATCGTGATAGCTGTTTCCCTCAGCAAAAAGGTGACTGCTGTATCATTAGGCGACGACATTTCTAAAAGTCTGGGACAAAAGAAAAAAACCATTAAAATCATGGCGATGCTTTCAGTCATCATTTTAACCGGCAGTGCCGTAGCGCTGGCCGGCAAAATTGCGTTTGTCGGATTGGTTGTTCCGCATATCACAAGATTTCTTGTCGGCTCCGATTACAACAGGCTGATTCCGTGTTCATGCATTTTGGGCGGAGTCTTTTTAACCTTATGTGATCTCGCAAGCAGATTTATCAATTATCCGTTTGAAACACCGATTGAAGTCGTGACATCCATAATCGGCGTGCCTTTCTTCCTTTATTTGATTAAACGAAAAGGAGGGGAGCAAAATGGCTAAAAAATATGCAGTGTTCATCGCTTTGATTCTCGTTGTCAGCTATTTCAGCTTAACGAGCGGATCATTCTCCGTTCAGCCGGCTGAGCTGCTCTCCACTCTTTTTCAGATCGATCCGAATCCGCAGTATGAAATTTTGCTGTTCGATTTAAGACTGCCGCGAATTGTCATGGCCGCCATTATCGGACTCGGTCTTGGCATTGCGGGCGCCGTCATCCAAGCCATCACAAGAAACGGGCTTGCAGACCCGGGAATTCTCGGAATTAACGCGGGGGCGGGAGCCGGGATTGTGGCGTTTATGCTCTTGTTCCAAGGCCAGAAGGAAGTGACATCTATAGTTGCGGCGATGGGAATGCCATTTTTCGGGTTGATAGGCGGACTGATTGCGGCGCTCTTGATTTACATATTTGCATGGCACAGAGGCAATTTAGATTCAGGAAGAATTATTCTGGTAGGAATCGCGATCAATTCTGGATTCAGCGCCCTGTCTTTGTTTTTATCATTAAAAATGGACCCGCAAGACTATCAAATGGCCATGGTCTGGAAAAACGGAAGCATCTGGTCTGCCAATTGGACTTACATCACAGCCGTTCTTCCATGGATGCTGCTGTTTATACCTATTCTTATCGCCAAGTCCCGCTTGCTGGACACCATTCGTTTTGATGAAGACACAGTCAGAAGCCTCGGTATTTCATCAAATAAAGAAAAAACCATCCTGCTCGTCGCCTGCGTAGCAATCATCAGCGCCTGTGTCTCCGTAGCGGGTAGCATGGCGTTTGTCGGTTTAATCGCTCCCCACATTTCACGGAGACTGGCTGGTGTCGAACACCGCAATATCCTGCCGCTGAGCGGTTTAATCGGCATGCTGCTTGTAATAAGCGCAGACTTTGCCGGAAAACTGTTTTTCCAGCCAGCGGAAGTGCCCGCAGGCATCATTTTGGCGATCCTCGGTGTTCCTTATTTCTTATACCTGCTTTTCAAGCAAAAAAAGGGGGAAAATGCTTGAACGGATCTCTTTCAGAGCACAAAGCCGGTGAAAGGAAATTTACGCTGTACCTCCCTCCTTCCTACAGCCCAGACAGCAGCAGGAGATTTCCTGCTGTTTACGTGCAGGATGGAAGTTCGTTGTTTCAAGACCAAATCAAATTATTAGAAAGTACATTTCAGCAGCGAAGGCTGCCTGAGCTCGTGTTGATCGGTATCGAACCCGCAAGTCGGCTGGATGAATACACCCCTTGGCCGGCTGCATCACTCAGTGATCGGTTCCCGGACTTCGGAGGCATGGGATATCACTATCTGTCTAACATAACAAACCGATTCATTCCGTTTATCGAAGAAAATTGGAACGTCGCCAGGGAACCGCAGTCAAGAGGAATGATCGGTGCCTCATTAGGCGGACTCATCTCAATGTTCGCCTTAATAAAGTATCCATCAGTGTTCACAAACATAGGCTCTATCTCAGGCTCCTACTGGTACGAGAACGCAGCCGAAGCCATTCATTTATCTTCTTTAAAGCCCGGCACTGCACGTGTCTTTATGTCTGTCGGCAGTGAAGAAGGCTGTGAAAAACAATCTATACAGCGAAATATGCTGCGGAATACAAAGCAAGTGCATCAAAGTTTAAAAGAAAAAGGCTTCACTGAAAATCAGCTATGTCTTTCAATTGAACAAGGGGCGGTGCACCACCGCAAGTACTTCTGCCAACAGTTCATCATTGCGCTCGAATGGCTATACGGAAAAAACCGCTCATAAGATTGAGCGGTTTTTTCATGCTTTCTGCAATACAGGTTTTAATTCAAAACGATTCACCATATAGCCAAACAACGCGGCAAGTATCTGCTGAAACAGCATGCCGATCACCACCGGAACAGCAACCTGAGACGGGAAGAATGTAACGGCAAGAACTGCGCCGGCACTGATATTTCTCATGCCTCCCGTAAAAATAAGAGATACAATTTCCTCTTGGCGCCTTTTCATTATTTTCCCGATCAGCCAAGCAGCGGCATAGCCTGTTAACGCAATAAAGAAGACCGTCACAGCTATTCCTACAAATCTCAAATCAACTGCTTTAAAATAAGGGGCAATCGCTGAACTATTAATCGCAATCACAGCCATCAGACAAAGCTTTGAAAAAGGTGACAGCGCACTGCTAACAGATGCGGTTCTATCTGGAGAAGACATCTGATTAAACAGCATGCCCAGAAAAGAAGGAATCACGACCATCACAATCAGCCCTCTCATCATTCCCCACACATCCATATGAACCTGAGCGCCGGCCAGCAATGAAAGGCTCAGCGGTACGACCAATGGTGACAGCACCGTATCAACCAAGATAATCGAAAGCGTCAAACCGACATTCCCTTTATACATCGCTGCCCAAATCAAGCTTGTAATCCCGGTAGGAATCACAACAGCCAATGTTAAACCTGTGATTGTCAAAGGATCGCCTTTAAATATAAGATGGCCGCTGCCCCAAGCAAAAAGCGGCATGAAAATATGAAGAACAAATAGTGCAAGAATCATAGGAAGAGGATGAGACAACGCATGTCTCAAAGATTGAAAGTTAGCGCTCAAACTGCCTGCAAACGTAATAAAAGCAAAGATCCAAGGCACAGCACTTTCATACCCATTTAAAAATTGAGACAGCAGCACGCCCAGCACAACACTAGCAGGCGTTAAAAGCGGCATGACTTTCCCCAATACATGGTTCAGCTTCTGAAGCGTCATATACAAGTCTCCTATTAAATATTTCTTTCTCACTCTATTATATCAATGCCGTTCAGCCATATGGTATATAAAAAAGCCCAGATCTCATCAATCTGGGCTTTCACACTTTATGTCATTTGCTTCATAAGAGCTTTACTAGCATTGTTCAAACCCTTTACTTCAACTTCAATTCCTTGTTCCTTAAACTTCGCAACAATCTTATCAAGCGCAGCCGCTCCTGAATCATCCCAAACATGGGCCTCAGTTAAGTCAATCACGACTCGCTCAATATCCTCTTGATAAATAAATGCATTCGTAAGATCAGTCACTGACGCAAAAAAGATCTGTCCCTTTACTTGATACGTTCTCAGCTTTTGATCCCCTGCATGCGAAACAATTTTCAGCTTCGAAATTTTTGCCACAAAGAACACCGCACTTAAGAGAACGCCGACGAATACGCCTTTAGACAAGTCATCCGTCACAACAACCGTAATCACAGTCACAACCATGACAATAGAGTCCGTGAGCGGCGCTTTTTTGAGGCCTTTTAAAGAAGACCAATCAAATGTGCCGACAGAAACCATAACCATAACAGCCACTAACGCAGCCATTGGAATTTTCACGACAACAGTACTCAAGACGGCAATTAAAAACATCAGAAAAGCACCAGCAACAAATGCAGATAAGCGTCCGCGTCCGCCCGCTTTTGTATTAATGACAGATTGTCCAATCATAGCGCAGCCTGCCATTCCGCCAAAGAATCCAGTCACGATATTCGCAATTCCCTGTCCGCGGCTCTCTTTATTTTTATCACTGTCCGTATCCGTCATTTCATCAATAATTTGTGCTGTCAGCAAAGACTCAAGTAATCCGACAAATGCTAAAGCAATCGAATAAGGAAAAATGATTTGCAGTGTTTCAAAGGTAAACGGAACATCAGGGATTAAGAAATGAGGCAACGAACTAGAAATATTGCCCATATCTCCGACCGTCCGCACATCCACATGGAAAGTGACCGCAATAATCGTCATCACAATAATCGCGACAAGCGGAGAAGGAACCGCAGTCGTAAACCTCGGCAGTACATAAATAATAACCAACGACCCGGCAAGCATCGCATACATGCTCCAAGAAGCACCTTCAAACTGAGGAAGCTGCGCGGAGAAAATAAGGATCGCCAGCGCATTCACAAACCCGATCATCACAGAACGCGGGATAAATTTCATTAATCTCGCAATTTTACTGATACCTAAAATCATCTGAATGATTCCTGTCAAAATCGTAGCCGCAAATAAATACTGAAGCCCATGATCAGCAACCAGCGACACCATAACGACCGCCATTGAGCCAGTAGCTGCTGAAATCATGCCAGGTCTGCCGCCAAAAATAGAAATGATAATGGCTATACAAAATGACGCATAAAGACCGACCATCGGGTCAACACCCGCTATAATCGAGAAGCCAATCGCTTCAGGTATTAATGCTAATGCAACTAAAATGCCAGCAAGAATGTCTTTTCGGATATTACCGAACCATTGCTGTTGTAATGTAAAACTATTATTCAAATATAACGACTCCTTTTTTAAAAAATAAATCCGCACCGTATCTATTGTGCTGGGAGCTTTCTTTATTTTACGGGAGAAAAGGAAAGGCCAAACGAACGAAGAAAAAGGGGAAACGTTGAGTATGTTGTATAGAGGCAAGGAGTTATTATACAAAGAGTATCATATTAAATGTTAATCAAATATGCAAGATGAATACTGAAGAAAAAAATGGCTAAAACTAGGTTTAAGCCATCTCTGAATTATATCATATCCGGATGAGAAACAAGAATCGTTTTAACAACAGCAATATCTTTTCTCTCATTTGACAACGGATCTATTCCCATCAATTCCTGAATGGCATCCTCATAGTATCAAGCGGGGTTTTCTACATCATCAGTTCAGCAAGCTGAGGCATATCCACGCCACATGATACCCGGACTGGTAGAATCTTGTGTAGGAACAATTATCTTAACAGCAATTATAAAAAAACAAGCAATCGTCATGAGTAAGATGGAAGTAGCGTACGGTTTAGGAGCCCTTTTCATGCCGTTGCTGTCTGGTTTTTTAATTAGCAATAATGTATGGGCATTGGCATTTCTGGTATTGGGGCTAATTTCATTTCTTCTGATGCTTGTTTGGAGCCGAATGAGCTTTGGCAGCTTTGACGATTTGCTCATTCGTCAAACAGACACTTCGGGCAATGGAAAACAAGCACCTATAAGTTTTTCGAAGACTTGGCTTACTGTTTATTTCTTTAGCAGCTGCGTACTTCTTTTTTATGGAGCCATGAAGTATCGATTGTTCACTTTATCCCTTCTATCTTCGCTGAGAAATGGGAGATTTCTAACTCCTTAGCAACCATAACGGTAACAATATATTGGATCGGTATAATCATAGGTCGTTTACTGATTTTGCAGGGTTTGTTCTTTGTTTCTTTTTAGGCTTATTTATGACTGGCATGTTTACCATTGCTTTAATTATCACCAATCAATTCTACCTTGGAAAAACAGAACAAACGACAAGCATACTGCCAACGGATTAGGCGGTTCTATCCCGCCAATCGCAGTTGGATGGCGTCTAGATGAATTCTCAGTACATACTGCATTGGTTATTTACAACTCTCATGTTGAACATGCTGAGGATTGTATTGGTATTAAAAGTATTAGAAAACCTGAAAAGCAAAAAGCTCGATAAAATGGATACTGATGAAAACAAATCAGTACAGATATAAACCAAAAAACCCAGCTCATTGAGCTGGGTTTTACCTTGCTTGGCGGCGTCCTACTCTCACAGGGGGAAACCCCCGACTACCATCGGCGCTGAAGAGCTTAACTTCCGTGTTCGGCATGGGAACGGGTGTGACCTCTTCGCTATCGCCACCAAACAATTTGAGAGATGTTCTCTCAAAACTAGATAACAGATGTGACATCATTCAAAATGTGGTTAAGTCCTCGATCGATTAGTATCTGTCAGCTCCATGTGTCGCCACACTTCCACCTCAGACCTATCAACCTGATCATCTTTCAGGGATCTTACTTCCTTGCGGAATGGGAAATCTCATCTTGAGGGGGGCTTCATGCTTAGATGCTTTCAGCACTTATCCCGTCCGCACATAGCTACCCAGCGATGCCCTTGGCAGAACAACTGGTACACCAGCGGTGCGTCCATCCCGGTCCTCTCGTACTAAGGACAGCTCCTCTCAAATTTCCTGCGCCCGCGACGGATAGGGACCGAACTGTCTCACGACGTTCTGAACCCAGCTCGCGTACCGCTTTAATGGGCGAACAGCCCAACCCTTGGGACCGACTACAGCCCCAGGATGCGATGAGCCGACATCGAGGTGCCAAACCTCCCCGTCGATGTGGACTCTTGGGGGAGATAAGCCTGTTATCCCCGGGGTAGCTTTTATCCGTTGAGCGATGGCCCTTCCATGCGGAACCACCGGATCACTAAGCCCGACTTTCGTCCCTGCTCGACTTGTAGGTCTCGCAGTCAAGCTCCCTTGTGCCTTTACACTCTGCGAATGATTTCCAACCATTCTGAGGGAACCTTTGGGCGCCTCCGTTACCTTTTAGGAGGCGACCGCCCCAGTCAAACTGCCCACCTGACACTGTCTCCCCGCCCGATAAGGGCGGCGGGTTAGAAGGTCAATACAGCCAGGGTAGTATCCCACCGATGCCTCCACCGAAGCTAGCGCTCCGGTTTCCAAGGCTCCTACCTATCCTGTACAAGCTGTACCAACATTCAATATCAGGCTGCAGTAAAGCTCCACGGGGTCTTTCCGTCCTGTCGCGGGTAACCTGCATCTTCACAGGTACTATAATTTCACCGAGTCTCTCGTTGAGACAGTGCCCAGATCGTTGCGCCTTTCGTGCGGGTCGGAACTTACCCGACAAGGAATTTCGCTACCTTAGGACCGTTATAGTTACGGCCGCCGTTTACTGGGGCTTCAATTCGCACCTTCGCTTACGCTAAGCGCTCCTCTTAACCTTCCAGCACCGGGCAGGCGTCAGCCCCTATACTTCGCCTTACGGCTTCGCAGAGACCTGTGTTTTTGCTAAACAGTCGCCTGGGCCTATTCACTGCGGCTCTCTCGGGCTTGCACCCTAACAGAGCACCCCTTCTCCCGAAGTTACGGGGTCATTTTGCCGAGTTCCTTAACGAGAGTTCTCTCGATCACCTTAGGATTCTCTCCTCGCCTACCTGTGTCGGTTTGCGGTACGGGCACCTCTCACCTCGCTAGAGGCTTTTCTTGGCAGTGTGGAATCAGGAACTTCGCTACTATATTTCACTCGCCATCACAGCTCAGCCTTATGGGAAACGGATTTGCCTATTTCCCAGCCTAACTGCTTGGACGCGGATATCCAATACCGCGCTTACCCTATCCTCCTGCGTCCCCCCATTACTCAAATGGTGAGGAGGTGGTACAGGAATATCAACCTGTTGTCCATCGCCTACGCCTTTCGGCCTCGGCTTAGGTCCCGACTAACCCTGAGCGGACGAGCCTTCCTCAGGAAACCTTAGGCATTCGGTGGAGGGGATTCTCACCCCTCTTTCGCTACTCATACCGGCATTCTCACTTCTAAGCGCTCCACCAGTCCTTCCGGTCTGGCTTCACAGCCCTTAGAACGCTCTCCTACCACTGTTCGAAGAACAGTCCGCAGCTTCGGTGATACGTTTAGCCCCGGTACATTTTCGGCGCAGAGTCACTCGACCAGTGAGCTATTACGCACTCTTTAAATGGTGGCTGCTTCTAAGCCAACATCCTGGTTGTCTAAGCAACTCCACATCCTTTTCCACTTAACGTATACTTTGGGACCTTAGCTGGCGGTCTGGGCTGTTTCCCTTTCGACTACGGATCTTATCACTCGCAGTCTGACTCCCAAGGATAAGTCATTGGCATTCGGAGTTTGACTGAATTCGGTAACCCGGTAGGGGCCCCTAGTCCAATCAGTGCTCTACCTCCAAGACTCTTACCTTGAGGCTAGCCCTAAAGCTATTTCGGAGAGAACCAGCTATCTCCAGGTTCGATTGGCATTTCACCCCTACCCACACCTCATCCCCGCACTTTTCAACGTGCGTGGGTTCGGGCCTCCATTCAGTGTTACCTGAACTTCACCCTGGACATGGGTAGATCACCTGGTTTCGGGTCTACGACCACGTACTCATGCGCCCTATTCAGACTCGCTTTCGCTGCGGCTCCGCATCTTCTGCTTAACCTTGCACGGGATCGTAACTCGCCGGTTCATTCTACAAAAGGCACGCCATCACCCGTTAACGGGCTCTGACTACTTGTAGGCACACGGTTTCAGGATCTGTTTCACTCCCCTTCCGGGGTGCTTTTCACCTTTCCCTCACGGTACTGGTTCACTATCGGTCACTAGGGAGTATTTAGCCTTGGGAGATGGTCCTCCCGGATTCCGACGGAATTTCACGTGTTCCGCCGTACTCAGGATCCACTCAGGAGAGAACGAAGTTTTGACTACAGGGCTGTTACCTTCTATGGCGGGCCTTTCCAGACCTCTTCATCTACCTCGTTCTTTTGTAACTCCGTACAGAGTGTCCTACAACCCCAAGAGGCAAGCCTCTTGGTTTGGGCTAATCCCGTTTCGCTCGCCGCTACTCAGGGAATCGCATTTGCTTTCTCTTCCTCCGGGTACTTAGATGTTTCAGTTCCCCGGGTCTGCCTTCTCATATCCTATGAATTCAGATATGGATACCACTCCATTACGAGTGGTGGGTTTCCCCATTCGGAAATCTCCGGATCAAAGCTTGCTTACAGCTCCCCGAAGCATATCGGTGTTCGTCCCGTCCTTCATCGGCTCCTAGTGCCAAGGCATCCACCGTGCGCCCTTTCTAACTTAACCGTTAAAAAGAATCACTATGTGATATCTTGTATTACTAATTGAATGTGATGTCTACTGTTATCTAGTTTTCAAAGAACAACGTATAGGACATGCTAACACATGCGTTCCCACAGATGTGGCGCATTTAGCAGGTGTTCCTATGTTTTTGAAGGAATGATCCTTCAAAACTAAACAAGACAGGGAACGTTCTGTTTATAAGACCCAAGGTCTTATATTCCGTAATATATCCTTAGAAAGGAGGTGATCCAGCCGCACCTTCCGATACGGCTACCTTGTTACGACTTCACCCCAATCATCTGTCCCACCTTCGGCGGCTGGCTCCTAAAAGGTTACCTCACCGACTTCGGGTGTTACAAACTCTCGTGGTGTGACGGGCGGTGTGTACAAGGCCCGGGAACGTATTCACCGCGGCATGCTGATCCGCGATTACTAGCGATTCCAGCTTCACGCAGTCGAGTTGCAGACTGCGATCCGAACTGAGAACAGATTTGTGGGATTGGCTTAACCTCGCGGTTTCGCTGCCCTTTGTTCTGTCCATTGTAGCACGTGTGTAGCCCAGGTCATAAGGGGCATGATGATTTGACGTCATCCCCACCTTCCTCCGGTTTGTCACCGGCAGTCACCTTAGAGTGCCCAACTGAATGCTGGCAACTAAGATCAAGGGTTGCGCTCGTTGCGGGACTTAACCCAACATCTCACGACACGAGCTGACGACAACCATGCACCACCTGTCACTCTGCCCCCGAAGGGGACGTCCTATCTCTAGGATTGTCAGAGGATGTCAAGACCTGGTAAGGTTCTTCGCGTTGCTTCGAATTAAACCACATGCTCCACCGCTTGTGCGGGCCCCCGTCAATTCCTTTGAGTTTCAGTCTTGCGACCGTACTCCCCAGGCGGAGTGCTTAATGCGTTAGCTGCAGCACTAAGGGGCGGAAACCCCCTAACACTTAGCACTCATCGTTTACGGCGTGGACTACCAGGGTATCTAATCCTGTTCGCTCCCCACGCTTTCGCTCCTCAGCGTCAGTTACAGACCAGAGAGTCGCCTTCGCCACTGGTGTTCCTCCACATCTCTACGCATTTCACCGCTACACGTGGAATTCCACTCTCCTCTTCTGCACTCAAGTTCCCCAGTTTCCAATGACCCTCCCCGGTTGAGCCGGGGGCTTTCACATCAGACTTAAGAAACCGCCTGCGAGCCCTTTACGCCCAATAATTCCGGACAACGCTTGCCACCTACGTATTACCGCGGCTGCTGGCACGTAGTTAGCCGTGGCTTTCTGGTTAGGTACCGTCAAGGTACCGCCCTATTCGAACGGTACTTGTTCTTCCCTAACAACAGAGCTTTACGATCCGAAAACCTTCATCACTCACGCGGCGTTGCTCCGTCAGACTTTCGTCCATTGCGGAAGATTCCCTACTGCTGCCTCCCGTAGGAGTCTGGGCCGTGTCTCAGTCCCAGTGTGGCCGATCACCCTCTCAGGTCGGCTACGCATCGTTGCCTTGGTGAGCCGTTACCTCACCAACTAGCTAATGCGCCGCGGGTCCATCTGTAAGTGGTAGCCGAAGCCACCTTTTATGTTTGAACCATGCGGTTCAAACAAGCATCCGGTATTAGCCCCGGTTTCCCGGAGTTATCCCAGTCTTACAGGCAGGTTACCCACGTGTTACTCACCCGTCCGCCGCTAACATCAGGGAGCAAGCTCCCATCTGTCCGCTCGACTTGCATGTATTAGGCACGCCGCCAGCGTTCGTCCTGAGCCAGGATCAAACTCTCCGATAAAATGGATCACAGGTTAAGTTCATCGCATCCTGCGATGACACCTGCGTGACCTGCGTCCTACAGGCCTAGTTTGACTGACTACGCACATTGCTGTGCGATTTATAAAAAATGAATTAACAGGTACGTTTTGTCTTGTTTAGTTTTCAAAGATCATTTCGTTTGGCCTTGTTAAAGCAACTTTATTAGTATACAACGCTACTTCTTCAAAGTCAACAACTTTTTTCTTTTTTAATTACACTAGCGTGCAATTGCTTGGCGGCGTCCTACTCTCACAGGGGGAAACCCCCGACTACCATCGGCGCTGAAGAGCTTAACTTCCGTGTTCGGCATGGGAACGGGTGTGACCTCTTCGCTATCGCCACCAAACAATTTGAGAGATGTTCTCTCAAAACTAGATAACAGATGTGACATCATTCAAAATGTGGTTAAGTCCTCGATCGATTAGTATCTGTCAGCTCCATGTGTCGCCACACTTCCACCTCAGACCTATCAACCTGATCATCTT